>PLNN01000026.1 GCA_003142795.1 Candidatus Omnitrophota bacterium | reverse complement strand
TATTATCAAGACTTTCTTCATCTCGCACCTCCGTTATTTCTTCAATGGCTTAGGTCTCTTAGGAGTAAAATATTCAAAATCATTATTTCCAGACTTAGCTACTTCGTATTCGTGTTTTTCAGGACATTTTGCATACCAATGATCAGCAATGGTAGTGATTTTAAACATACTTGAATCGCAAGACTTTTCACAGTCCGGACATTTTTTATCCACGTAGCACCTCTCTTTATTTCTTAATCAGTTTTATTGCAAAATACACCGGATAGCACAGCCTGTCAGGAAGAAACCTATGAATATGTGAAGTTCTTTATTCATTAGCCTTTGCGTCGTTATAACTCTTACTTTGAATAAGCTCAATAACATAGGCGAGCAACAAGCATACGCCATTATTCATAACGCCCATTTTCCTGTCTTCATCAATAACATCCGCCATGCTGCTGAAGTGTTCAAGTAGCTCTTTTCTGTCGTTAGAATCAATTAGGCTTAAATCAAGATAATCATCCATACTCTTTTTCTTCAAGAAATCAAACACCGATCCATCTCTGATTTTCTTCTTCATCTCTGCAACAGGGATATTATAATAACCTCTATCCAAAAGATAATTTAACTGCCCGGCTAATATGGTAAGTTTAACTAATCGCATTTAAATTCCCTCCTGTAATAAAAAAGCAACCCCGCTATGGAGTTGCTCGGCTCCTTTATGATCTGTCTGTATCCATCAACACGTCCTCTGTGATCAAGAAAACTACATTGCTTATTTTGTAGAAGTTGCAATGATAGGGGTTGGAACGCAATGATTACTCTTATTAACCTTATCACTCTTTTCTAATAAATCGATTGGGTTTTTATGCGAAGGCATACAGTATGAAAAAATAGTCTTCATATCAGGGTTGCATATAGCAAAATCCCCTGCCTGAATAATATCCATCCCAATCAGAACGTCAATATCCCCCATTAGTTTAGCTTCTGACACTCTTACGTTCTGAATACAAACATGATTTGGTAGGCCTATATCAAGTATGTAGGTATTAACTTCGGATTGTCCATGAACGCCATAAGAATTTATTTTGCCCGTTGGGGCTAAAGATATTTTCTTTACAACGTTTTCCGTTATAACTGAATTAGTAGCTCCTGTGTCCCAAATTGCTTTAAATTTGTGGAAATCTTTTTTTGGAAGAGGATTCGTTGCAGAGGGTAATGCAATTGCACACTCGGTAAGGAGTTGTCTGGCTATGCCATTATAAACAACCCGAAAAGCATGATGAACCTTATCACCTTTCATTAAAAATATACCATTGAAAAGAATCTTTGAGTTGTGTCTTCTTCGCCCTTAGATACTTTTTGGATTAGAAAGCTACCGGGTTTATATTTTTTGCTCGCTTCCGCAAGGGCTTCTTCTTGTGTGTTAAAATTTCCCATAAGTTCCTCACCAACAATAACTATAAATTTACCTTCATAGTTTTTTAGTAGGGATTCTTTATTTTTCAAGAAATAACTATACTCTCTCTCTAATGCCATGATTGTCTCCGGTAGGTTGATATTATACCATTTTAAATTAAAATTAAAAGCACTTTTTTATAACTACTTTCCTGATCTACTCCTTATACCTTTTGACCTAACATACCCCAATTTATACCGACGGAATAGTATTATTCGCTTATCTTGTCCTTTACTTTCTGCATAGCGTTTTCCTGTTCGTCTGTAAATTCAATCGGCAAACGCTTAGATTCTTTTTCTTCCGGCGTTAGTATCTGCTCAATGTCTTTGCTCTTCGGGTTGTAGTCTATCCTGGCGTTCCTAACGATGATCCTGTTGATAGTGCTTTCAGGGATCTCCTGTAACTGATCATCGTTCTTTATCTCCAGGAGCTTTTGGAGTTGCTTCATATTAAAGCTGTATGCTTTATCCGCGGCTTTCGCTGTGTTCTTCTCCTGGTCTTGGGTATTAAGTGCGTCTATCTTGGCCTGTATCTGTTCCCTTGAATCCTGCATGGCATACCACTTGCCTTTATTCGGATCAGACATTGAGATACCCGCCATAGATAGCGCATAATCAGAAGGCGATATTTTCCCGCCGGTCATTCGGTTAATAGCATTGGCCGGGGCAATAGCTTCTATGCCGGTATCCTTCAGTCCTTCAAGTTCTTCGCCGGACGGAAGCAATTTCTTGCCTGTGAAGAAATCTCTGTCAAACGCCACCTCAAGTCCTAATTTTGCCAATGCCGCAGGTGTCATAACAGTTTGTAAGGCTTGCGCATAGTCTATTTGCCCTTTAGCAACCTTATAAATATTATCCGGGAATGTGGTAGCCCCAGCGCGCCTTAAATGAGCGCGTTTGTTTCCTGTAATCATTTGCATAACCTTATCAAGTGCCGGATAGATAACAAAAGCAATCAGAACAAGCATAGCAAGTTTATCAAGGGCTTCGAGCTTTTCTTTTTTATCGCCCTTCAGGGTTGACTTCGCCATTTCGACATAAGACTTTAACGCCCCATAATGATATGCGCCGAACATCGTTACGTTAGGATTGGACATTAAGGTTGCGATGGCTTTTGAGTTCATAATCCTTGACGGCATGACATAGTTAGGTATATGCTTGCCGACTTCTTTTATAGCCTCGTCAAGTGTTCTTCCGTTCTCCACTTCTTCGTAAATGGCTTGCATAGTAGCTATGTCATTCGTAGCCCAAGTAACTTTAGCTGATATTTTGTAAGGGTTGATATTGCCCCATGCCTTTTTGAGTTTTGCGATTATCTCTGGGTCTTGCATTTGTTCGCCCATCTTTTGATTCATTAGGTCAGCAAGCGTATCACCCTGTTGATCTGAATACATTAGGTTTACACCCGATTCGAGCATGGCTATATAATCGTCGTTACTTTGCATTACGGCATCAATGGCTCGCGCGGAAGTTCTCCAAAGGGTAGCGTATTCTTTAGGCATAGCCCATTTTGTCGCCCCACGATTAACCGCCCAATGGACGGCAATGTTCGGAGTGTGAATAAGAGGATTGAAGAATATCGCATTTCTTAAAAATCTATTAACTACCGTAAAGGCTTTATAAGGATCCCCAGACTTATACATCTGCTTATTCAATAGATCGAGCGAATCTGCTACTTTAGGATCAAGGAAATACCCTCTTAATTGTGGCAAAGCCGTTGTTTTCCAATCAGTCGGTGGATTGCCTTCGCCAATCTTTATAGCGAATTTCTTAAACTCTGGAGAGTTCTTCATGCCTTCGAGATATTGTGTTGCGCGATCAATCTTTCGGAGATCGTTATAATGAACGAGGTTGTTTAGGACGGCGTTCTTGTGATATTGGACATTAGTATTGGCCTCTATCTCTTTTGTCGTGGCCTCGCCGATTGTCCATCGTTTGCCATTGGAGTCTGTGAAAATCTTATTATTCAATTCATTCGGATTATACTTATACATTATGTCGAGACGTTCTTCGCCGAGATGATCTATTGCATTCTGAATATTGGTCAGGCGTTCTGCGGCCGCTTCTTCTACGATCCAATTATTATCGTCTGCCCTTAATCTAAATCCATCGATTAACGGAACGCACATCTCATTTCGATCTGCCATTGAGTTATCCTTTCTTATGCCTACCAAACAAACGACCGATTGTTCTCTATGCTATTTCTGTGCTTACCAAACCCCTGTTTTTACAGGGGGGTATTATTTGCCCTATTTAAATGGGTCATATCTTTAGTAAGTCCTCAGGCTTTGTGCTACCGCTAATAGCAAATTCGAGATTTATGCCAGCACCCGCAAACCCTTGTCTACGTAGCATCGCTTTGTTCGCAGGATAGCTGAATGTTTCTATGTAAGCGAGCGCATCAATCAGATCATCGTGTAGACCCTTAGGAAATCTGAGCAGTTCTGTTTCCATCTCCCCCAGCCAGGACGCTTGCTGAGGAAGCCATATCGTCTTAGTTTTGAAGCGCGGCTGCAACGCTTTTATGCGGAGTTCTTTCTGCTTTTCTGCCTCAAGTTCTTTTATACAGAAGAATGTGTTCCTGGCCGGCATCTCTTTCATAACGAAGTGAATCAAGGCACGCTGGAAGGCCACCTTTTCAATTCCTACTATTATCGGATTCCACCGGCGCACAAGGTTAAAGATGTGATCTATCGTTGTTGACGGATCGAATCGGCCATATATACAATCGAGTATAAACCAATGGTTATCAGAGTTCACTCCAACAACGGGTATTGCGGTAAAGTCGGCGGTTTGTTTTTCCGAAATAGCGAGGTCAACGGCGATGAAGATGTTGCACTTTTTGGATAAATCAGAAATAAGAGCCGGATCATAGTGCATAATATCTTCCTTGTGAAAGGTTCTCGTCTCTTCTGAGATCGCTTCGCACATTTTCTCTTTCATCCAGATATCGAGCTTGCCGAGGGTTCGGAAATTGTCTTTTTCTTTATCTATCTCCTCAAGGGCATACTTTGCTGGCCAGGCCGACTTCTCATCTATAATGGCCGGTATTCTCATTGTCTTAAATTTTGAGGACTCAGCATCAGCAAATACTCGTTCTATGATGGAACGTTCACCGATGTTATTACCTATTAAAAATATGCGGGTTTTCTGTCCAAGAAACATTACGTCCGATAGAAACCAATTCCAATCGCTCTCTTGTATTGTCTCAGATTCCGAATCATCAAAGTCCTGGATATCATCCAAAATACAGATTTTGGGACGCCGGTCCTTATGAGACAACCCTCTGATCGAGCCTCCCTTACCGTATGCTTCAATGCGGACGTTTATAATATTGTCGTTATTATCCTTTACATCGACATTGAAGACCTCGCCGGATTCATCGTATATCTTGACTATCCTCTGAGATATTAACGGATTTGATAGATATTCGCGCGTTATCTCTTTTAGCTTGTTATTGGCAAGCGTTGCGTTCTTCTTGATGATAACTATATAGTCTCTCTTTACGCTGGGGAAAGTAAGACAGTAAAGTGGGAAAGCCCTCAGAACATACTGACTTTTAGCCGATTCGCGGAAGGCCTCAATGGCGAAATTCTCTTCATTTTCTAACAGCATATCTGACCATTGATAATGAAAAGGCGCAGGCTCAACATCTCCTTCATGGCTTAGACATAGGTGCCTAAAGTCAACGAGACTCTTCCTTGATTTCTCCCCGGCTATATTTAATCCTTCGGCTAATTCTTCCGGAGTCATTGTGGCACTCCCCTTTTCTCTGCAAGAGCTTTCTCGGCTACCTTCTCAAAGAAGGCCTGATAGGTATTGATCTGAACCGGAGAAACGCCTTTAAACTCTTTGGCTATCTGCATAAGCATTTCGAGGTGCTTAAAGGACCCGGCCTCAGCATACTTTTCAGCGATCAGATACCATTTGCCTATGCGTTTTAGGACCTCCGTCTTAGCATACTCGGAAAGCCACGTCTCAAAGCCGGGTTGCTTACGCCAGTTTGTGTAATAAACGGTTCTGTCTTTATCTATCTCCTCAAACGCTTGCGTAACATTGCCCTGTTGCTTTATATATGCCTCGGCAAATACGAGTTGTTCAGGTGTCGGATTAAATTCAGTTGCCTTTTGTTGATTTTCCATGCGTTTTTACCCTCCTTATAACCTTACCAAACACCACCTTCAAAATGATACTTAATGAATTTCCTCTGTTTTAGTGTTAATTTACGCTCTTTTTCCATCTCTTTTGTCCCCTTTTGACCAATTTGACCAATTTAGCCCTATTCTATTTCCCCTCGTCTTGAAACTTTAAAGGGTATATATATAAAGAAATAATGTAATAGGAATATTTAATAGAAGAAAATTGGTCAAAACGGTCAAAGTAGTCAAAACTTACTCCCTCCTAATTTGATTTGTAGGCGAATACCTTCCCATATTTTCTCGCCAAAGTTATCCCTGGCGTCCTTGATATTCCGAAATTGCTTCTTTAATTCCTTCCCAAAGCGTATTGCAGACATCGGTTTATAGTTGTTTGACTTACACCACTCTGAGAAATCGAAATATACGGCATGCTTAGTTTCCTGCGCGGCTGGCTCAAATATGAATCTTTCTTCACCATATAAAAGAACATTGTTATTCTCTTGGCGATAGGCCTCTATCTCGGCCTGCATCTTGGGGTATATTTTAAAATATCCCCTTGCCCGGAGGTTTCTTAGGCCTTCTAAACACCATAAGAATATGCCGTCAAGCTCCTCAAGAAGCTCAAACTTCAAATTCTTATTGGCTATATCGTCTGTAAATTGTATCTCAAAAGGAAGTATAAGAAGCCTCCTGAAGAATGCCGGCGTCTTATCGTTAACCCTCGGCATGTTGTTGAGAGCATAGATAAGTTTGCAGAAAGGGTTAAAAGTAAATTCCTGCTCAAACTTACGATCTGCTGTTACCGGATCTCCGCTTACTATCTGCTTAAAGGTCGAATCATACACCTCCGACTTGGCGTTTGTTTCAACAGAAATATTAACAAGCTTGCCGTGGAGATTAGCGACATAGTGCATATTGGAGAGCTTCTCGAGGGGTATAGCTGTCCTGTTCGCTTCGCCTATCAGTTTCTCTAAGATAAAGAGAAGGGTTGATTTGCCATTAGCACCCTCCCCAATCATCCATAGGGCTTTCTCATACCTGACCTCGCGGGTAAGGCATAACCCGAAAAATTCTTGAAGCGTGGATATCTTATCTTCGTCCTTATCAAATATCTGATATACGGTGTCAATCCACTTCTTGCAAATAGCCTTAGGATTGTAATTAACCCCTAAGCGGATTATCGAGTAGTCTTCAGGCGAATGGTCAGATGTTTTCCCGGTATCTATGTTAAACAACCCATTCTTGAGATTAAGATAGTCTCCTTTATTTAATAACCCCTGATCAATATGCGCCTCGGTCTGAAGTAAGAATAAAACCTCTTCAGTAAGGCATCTTCTGAATTTATCACCTACCAGAGCCTTGACCCATTTATGCACCGTCTCTTCGCTTATCTTTTTGTAGTAGCCATCCGTATATTCGTAGAAGTCGTTTGCGCAGTAAAGCAACCTGTGATCTTTTAGAATCTGGTCAGCAACCTTTATATGAATGCCCGCGTCGCCATAATCAATATCCTTGCTCTCCTTGCGATAGCGGTTTAACAGCGTTTCATAGCTTTTAAGGTCGTAATTGGTAAAGCCGAAATGCTTCTTGACTGTATCCTTTAAAAGCGCGTCGCTTTGAGTAGCGTCAACCATAGCGATGTCTTTCAAGATAAGACTGAGCATACCAGGGATTTTAGTCCGAGGGGTATCCTTTGAAATTGTCTTTATTCTTGTCTCAAGAGTGGCTATCTCATCATCTGACAAGATCTGTTCAGATTGACTTCGAGACTTTACTTTAACATCAAATCCGTATTTCTCTTTAGCTATCCGGCATGCCTCAATGAATTTTTCACCCTTGAGTCCACCAGATCGCGCCTCAGAGCAATCAATAACCTTCTCCAAGACGGCAATAAGCGACAATGGCCCGCCACCGGTATTACACCTAAAGCAACGCCAGACGTTCTTATCAGGATGCACTACGAAGTTATTATTGTTCGTTGAGCCATGAACGGGGTGGCTACATACAAGTTGCCCCCCGATCGTCTTGGTAGAAATATTTGCCTTCGATAAAACGTCAGTAATGCTAATATCACCCGCGGTCTTTTCAGCCGGATCGGTAGAGATTTTCTCTGAGAGGATGTCTAATACTATCTTCAGTAACCATTCGGGGGCGTCAGCAAGCTCTGTATCTTCAGGGCAAGAGCTTACTTCCCAACAATATGCACCTTCTCCGCATTCCCCCTTATATTTAGAAGGAGTAACGATAGCATATCCACCATCTCCTTTAATTTCAATCCCCGGGCGAATAAATGGCACGTTCGGCATTCCGCATTCAGGGTATTTAAAGAAATAATGCTGCCCACCACTCCAGGTTATTGCCGAAATAGTATGTGGCAACTTGCCATACTGGCTCTCTAATTCGTGCAAGGATTGATCGCCAATATTGCCTTTTTTAATATCAATATCTAAAAGGAAAAGATTCGATACCTTACCAGTAGCAACCCCAATATTAGCATTAGGGTATTTAGTGAAAAACTCGGTTACTTTTTCAGGGTCGGTTGTTGCCTTATAAAAACCGCCCTTCTCTTTACCCTCACGTTTAATTAGTGGTGCCTTTTCTAAGTTGCATGGAAATACTGCCCACCCTTTAGAGGCATAGAACAATGCCCATTCAAGGGGTGTTTTCATTTGCTGTTTGTTTGCTTCCTTAATTATTGTTTGTTCCATTTAGCACTCCTACGGTTGCTGCGGTTACGGTTTTAATATTCATTGCCTTTTCTCTCTTCGTGCGATCCAGGCCCATCTCAAATTCTATGAGCATCTTTTCTGTGGGCGCAAAGTCTTGGCAGTCGTCGATGTGGAAGAAAATTTCCCGATTATCTTGATCGGAAAGGATAAACCCGAAATGCTTTTCCTTGTGATACCACTTGATCATGCCGCGCATACGCTTATTCATACGCTTAATACTCCTCCTGTTTGGCCTATAAAGACAAAAAAGGCGTAACTATAAGTTTCAAAATCCCGTCAAAACTGCGATTGCAATTTCGCACGAGTTTTCGCCACTTACAGCTACGCCTCTTTTGGTCATGCCGGATAATCCGGCACTCCATTAAGTTAGCATCTGTAAATCTGTTTTGGTCTTTCTTCTTGGTATACTTGCGCATAACAGGAAGAAATAAACGTATAACAATATTTCTACCTACTGGCACCAAAACATTTGTGATCTCCCAACTTCTTTCAAAGCTCTCCGTAATGAGTAAGCCTTGATATGTTGTTGGAAGCTCACCACCAGTAGTGTTTAATTTTCGAGGGCTTAAAGAAATCATCTCTAAGCCCTTGCCTATACATGTGGACTTGGGATCAACATTAGGCTTTTGGGTTTCTGTGGTTCTCACTATATAGCCCAAAGGTCAACCCCCCTGGCTTTCTATTGCCAATTCTATTTTCTCTTTGGCTCTCTTTCGACGGTTCCATACGGCCTGCTTTGAGCATCCCCATGCCTTAGCCAATTCGCAAATACTGTTAGTTAATAGCGCCTCTTCTTGCTTCGGCGTTAGCCCTTTTAGGTGCTTCCTCAGGGTGTCCTTATCCTCATCGCTAAACAGAATACGTTTTCTATGTATACGATCTACTATGCTCAAGAATGAAAAAGGTATTTTATATGTTTCGTCCTCAACTATCTTTCTCAATATACGATCTAATCCTATCCATTCATCAAAAAAGTCTTCTTCAAGTTTAGTGATAATTTTCTTTTCTTCTTTAAGAGAAACGCGCTTAGGAGCTATTTTATAAAACTGATAATAGTTATTCTGCTGTTTTTCAAGGTCTTTATCTGCATATCCCGTTTTTTTGCCAGTATTCCCTATCTGGAGCTTCGCTTCATCATGTCTTAGACGGGCTGTTGTTGTAGGGATATACTCAGGAGGAAGTTCCTTTATAAGCTTTTCGCATATAATTCTGGGAACATCTTTTGATATAACTCTGCCGCGCTGGTTTCTTATAACTTCATATTCTTTATCTACACAATGCCCAATAGGGTTATCCCTATACTCACAACTCTCGCATACGCTCATTTTCCCCAAGTCCTTTTTTAGTTACGTTCTGTCTAAACCTTACAAATTCCCCTCCAATAATTTCTTATCCGCTTTCTTCCTGAAAGTAATAGAGCTTTTTCATACGCCGGGATGCTATCTAAATAAAACTTAATTTGCTCAAGCATTTTATCAAGCTCAGGTGATGTCCATACTAACCAACCCTTCTTATTCCGACGAGCTTTTGATATAACGCCCTTTTTCTCAAGGCGGGAGATATCCCACCCGGTGAGAGCTATTCGCTTCCTCAAGCCTCTGCTGGTCCAAATTATAGATTCATACTTGCCGGATTTGATTTGATCCTGGAGTTCTCGACAAATTTCCTTCCAAATTGCCATATACTATTTTTCCCTATATTGAATCAGGTATCTCGTCGGGTGTTAACTCTATAACCTTCCCCTTACCATTCAGCATTCGTTCAAGCCCTTTTTCTATCAGCCGGTTCATCAGCTCCTTCTTTAATTTCTTTTCTGCCTCGAACATTTTTAATATCTGAGGTCGGATATTTATGTTATAGGTAGCGTAGGCAATGCCTAATTTATCGGCCATCTGCTGCATGGAATAATACTTATGGCGATTAGCGTCGGGGGAATTTGCGTTAGGCATAGGCAATTTATCGTCGGCCTTAAATATGCGCCAGGCCTTTAGAATCATTTCTTTCTTGTGGCCGTCCTGCCCTGACCTTGAAATATTCCAGGCTAACACAAGCCAATCAGGAGGATTCTCTATAAGCTCCTTAATCTGAGAAGTTCTGAAAGCATGGGGCAAGCAAGACTTTCTGTCGAAGTTGTAGCCGGTTCTCCCTTCGCTTTTTAAGCGTCTTAATTTTATATATCGCCTAATCGTCATAGGTCCAAGACCTAAAATATCGCTTACCTGATTAAGAGATAACAGAGGATCTTGTCGATTAAGCTCTACGCTCTTTTTCTCGATAGCATCCAAGCGTGCCATTATGTTGCTACGAGGCTTATTGAGCTTAAGCGGAGCCGTTGTGTTTAAAAGCAATTCCTCAATCGGCCTCTTGGCAAATAGCTTCTGGTGGTCCTTCTTCATCCGTTCATAATCGACATGAGTATATATCTGCGTTGTGTTTATGTTTTCATGCCCTAAAAACTCTTGAATACATCGAATGTCTGCGCCTCTATTGACCATGTGGGTAGCTGCGCTGTGCCGGAGCATGTGCGGGGTTATATGAAGGACTAACTTCGAGCCATACCTATTAAGCATCCTATTAAATTCATCTTTTCGCTTATAGCCTGTAAAACTCTCATCTCTATTATCAAGGCTCTTATAGGCCTTAATAGCCTCGACTGCCTTACTGCCAATCAAAGATATGCGCTCCTTGACACCGTTCCACCTGGATGCCTTGCCATGCGTAATTTTAATGGTTCTTTCAGCAAGGTTAATGTCTTTATTCTTTAGATGGAATAGTTCATTGGCACGTATGCCGGAAGCATAGGCAAGTTCAACGATCGCTTTATCACGAGGATTTGTAATATTATCTAAGAGGGTATTGATTTCCGGCTCGGTGAGAAACTTCGGAAGTCTTTTGGGTAGTGAGATATGAGAGTTCATATAACCACCCCGCCACCAAAACTGCAACCAAAACTGCAACCAATTTTAGTGTTTTTTGTGTTTTTGAGGTATTGAGATACATTGAGTAGTATGGAGTATAATAGAGATGTAACGGCTTGTTGCAGATAGGGATAAAACGAAAAAGAAGCACTCTCCGTCGATATTGGAGCTATGCTTCTTTTATGTTGGCGTCCCCATGGGGATTCGAACCCCAGTCGTCAGAATGAAAATCTGATGTCCNNTAGACGATGGGGACGCTGATATTAATTTCTTAAAACAATTTCCGCCCTTATAGCTTTTTATCTGCTTTTCCCGTTTTAGGGCGGATGCCTTTGTGTTGACCTTTTCTTTATAAACCAACTGCCAAGGGCCTTTGTTTTTGGTAAACTTGCTTCTATTTTTATTGTGTTCTTCCAGTCTCTTGAATAAATTGCCGGTGCTGCCTATGTAATACGAGCCAAACTGCGAACTTTTAATTACATAGACATAATGCATAATGCTTTTCCAATGTCCCGGGCCAGACTATCCCGCCATCTGTCTGCCTGGGGGGCGGGATCCCGCCCCCAGNNGCGGGGGACGATGGGGACGCTGTAACTATTTTCTTTTCACCCGTCTTACTTTTACGGCAGGTGTTTTCTTTTCAGTTTTAGATTCTTTTTTCACTTCTTTCGCCGGCTCTATCTTAGGTGTCGCCTGTGGCTCGGCTGTCTTCGTTGGGATAGCTACTGTCATTTCCACGACGATCTTATCTTCATCTTCGGGAACGATCTTCGCCAGCGAAGCTACTTTATCCCCGGCGTCGAGCCTCATGAGCCTGACGCCCTGCGTTGAACGGCCTGTAGAGCGGATATCTTTTATGGGCGAGCGGACTATCATCCCTTTTTCGGTCATGAGCATGATCTCGTCTTTATCCGAGACCGTCTTCATGCCTACCGCTTCGCCGTTTTTGCCCGTAACTTTGATGTTTANNTGTTTATAATACCTTTGCCGCCCCGGGATTGCAATCTATATTCTTTGAACGACGTTCTCTTGCCAAACCCCTGGCCGGTTACCGTGAGAACGGTCTGATCGGACCGGACAACTTCCATAGCAATGCACGCATCATTCTTCCCGAGCCGTATCCCTCTTACTCCTTTAGCCGCGCGCCCCATTTCCCTGACTTGCGACTCTTTGAAACGTATCGCTTTGCCGGCCCTGGTTGCCAGAAGCATTTCGTCATCACCGTTAGTCAGCGCTACCTCTATCAGTTCGTCGCCTTTTTCAAGGCCGATCCCTATGATGCCGCCTTTTCTTGGATTCGCGTATGCCGAAAGCGCCGTCTTTTTGACGTTCCCGAGCCTCGTAGCCATTGTAAGAAAAAATCCTTCCTTGAACTCCCTCACAGGAACAAAAGCGCTTATCTTTTCGCCGCTTGCCAGCGACAGCAGATTGATGATCGCTTTGCCTTTTGAAAGCCGGCCCCCTTCCGGTATCTCGTGGACCTTGAGCCNNTGAACAGGTGCTCGATGAAGTCTTCCTCTTTCATGTCCGCGCCCGTTACGCCCTTGCCTCCGCGCCGCTGTTTCCTGTAGCTTGAAACGGGAAGCCGCTTTATATAGCCGGAGTGGCTTATGGTTATCACTACGTCCTCTTCGGCGATCAGGTCCTCTATCTCAAGCTCTTCCTGCGCCGGAGCTATTTCCGTGCGCCTGTCGTCCCCGAATTTTTCTACCAGGATCTTCATCTCGTCTTTTATTATCTCGAGAACCTTCTTCTCGCTTGCAAGGATAGATTTATACAGCTCTATCTTTTTTATCAATTCCAGGTATTCTTTTTCGATCTTGTCGCGCTCAAGGCCCGTAAGCCGCTGCAGCTGCATTTCTAGGATCGCCTGGGCCTGTTTGTCTGAAAGGTCGAACTTTTTCATCAATTCCGCTTTTGCGGCCTGGGGATTCTCGGATTCTTTTATAACTTTGATGATCCTGTCAAGATTCTTCAATGCTATCTTCAGGCCTTCGAGGATGTGGGCCCTGTCCTGGGCCTTCTCCAGGTCGAATTTCGTCCGCCTGACAACGATCTCTTTCCGGTGCTTTATGAATGCGTCGAGTATCTCTTTTATGTTCAGGACCCTCGGCCTGCCGTCGACAAGGGCCAGCATGATAACGCCGAACGTCTCCTNNGTGTGTTTAAAAAGCTGGTTTAAGATCACGTTCGCATTCACGCCGCGGCGAAGCTCTATAACGATGCGCATGCCGTCCTTATCCGACTCATCCCTTAGATCGGTTATGCCTTCTATCTTTTTATTCTGCACAAGGTCCGCGATCGCTTCGATCAGGTTCGCTTTATTGACCTGGTACGGCAGCTCCTTGATTATTATCGCCTCTTTGCCGTTCTTCTGTTNNTGCCGCCCGTCGGGAAGTCCGGTCCTTTTATCTTCTTTAAAAGATCTTTGGGTTCACAATCCGGGGTGTCGATGATGTAAATAATGGCCTCCGCCACTTCTTTCAGATTATGAGGCGGTATGTTCGTGGCCATGCCTACCGCGATGCCGCTCGAGCCGT
>PLNN01000008.1:9186-17286 GCA_003142795.1 Candidatus Omnitrophota bacterium | reverse complement strand
TCTCCAGCAGCCCCGCAATTTCGGCAGTTATCAGAATCTCAGTTTTTCGGTCAGGTCAAGCGCGTCTAACGTAACCTGCCTGCAGTTGGAGTTGCATTGCCCGACTTATACCAATAATTTTTTCCATTTTTTTAATGGGAAGGCTGGGCAAGAAGCGATCACTACAGACTGGGCACATTTTGTCATAGCCCTGACCAAATTTACAAATAGCGGCTGGAATAATGGTACTCAAATTTCATCCACTGACCTCGCTAACTTAGGAGAGATAGTCTTTACAAGGGCCGGTTGGTTTGCTACCTATAAGGACTTTGACCAGGGAGTGACAACGGGAGACTTTTATATAGACAGGGTCCAGTTTGAAGTGAGCAACTACACACCGGACGTGACGCCGCCGGCACCACCATCGGCACCCGTCATATCCGGGAGCGGCAGCGCGTTGACCGTAACGTGCAATGCGAATTCCAGGATTACAGATCCGTCTATGGAAAACGTGACCTTTTACTGGCGTGATTCAACATTGAACTGGCACATCATCGGCTCCGATTATAATGCAGAAGATACGTCTTATTCAGCAACGTGGGATACCAGCGGCCTGGCTGCCGGCTCTTATCCCGTAAAGGCTGTGGCGATGGACGCCGCCGGAAATATAGCATCGTCCACTAATACGACGTATACGAAATAGAATTAAATTTTATTGACCGTGTAGATTTTTTGGTATACAATCTCCCTATCCCTGGCGCTTTTTGCGCTCGGTGACGACACCGAGCGCGCGCCTTGGATCTGATATTTCGGTTTATATGGGCGCCCGGAAGGGCTTAAAAGGGAATTCCGATTAATTCGACCGCTATGGTCTCACTAAACGGAAACGGTCCCGCCGCTGTAGAGGATGACGAAATCCGAATTTGGCCATTGTCCTAAAAGTTCGTGGGACGAGAAGGCGCGGAGAGTAGGATGATTCCCCAGTCAGAAGACCTACCTATATATTAAAGGCATCGCAAGAATGCCGCATATACGGGTTTGTAGAACAGGGAACATGCCCTTGACGATCTTTCGTCAAGGGTTTTTTGTTTTTAAAGAAGGAAAAGGGAAAGAATGAAGAAGTTAATATTTTGTTTGGCGATTTGTGTGCTTATCGCAAGAACGGCTTTTGCCGAAACAAATGCGAAGAAAAATGTTTTTAATGAGATGGTCGACGAGACAGTTTCGTCAATTAAAGGCATATTGGCGCCTTCGATGAGGCTCGCGCCGATAGTGGTAACACCTTCCAGGTATGAAGAATCATCGATCGATGTGGCTAAGAACGTGACGGTCATCGATCAGGAGCAGATAAGCCGTTCGTATGCAAGATACGTTCCGGAGCTCCTGGAAAGCGCGGCAGGGGTGAACGTACGCAGCACGCTTGGAAATGGGAAAGCAACAGAAGTGGATATACGCGGTTTTGGGGAGGCGGCGCCTTCGAACGTATTGGTGCTCGTGAACGGAAGGCGGACTAACCAGATAGACCTTTCCGGAGCGGATTGGACCCAAATAGATATCGGCTCGATAGAAAAAATAGAGATAGTCCGCGGATCGCAGTCTGTCTTGTACGGCGACAATGCCACCGGAGGCGTCATTAATATTATAACAAAAACAGGAACAGGTAAAAAGCCGCGAATCGGGCTCGAGTCCGCATGGGGCTCATATCACTACGGTTTATATGGCGGTTACATCGAAGGCGGTGATAACTTTTTAGATTACTACAGCAGATTATCCTATTCGACTACGCGTGGATACAGGACCAATAACGGCCTGGTGCTGACAGATTTTAATTATAATACAACTTTAAAGCCCACGGAATATTTTCATCTTAAATTCGAGGGGAATTATCATAAAGATTGGTATGGCCTGCCGGGTGCGCTTAAACCTGCAAACATAGATGCCGTAGGCTGGCAGGGCAGCATCTATCCGAACAATAAGGCCAAAACGACCGATTATTATTTTATGGCGACTCCCGAGATCGAATATAGCGGGGATCTTGGCGATATAACAGTGTCTGGGGATGCCATATTAAGGAATAGAAGGGTCGAATCGGTATTTTTTTCGCCTTTTGGCGTTACTGAAAATGATGACCATATCAATACGTTCGGTTTCACTCCAAAAGTAACGGCAAAAAATGAGTTTTTAGGGATCGAGAACAAGGTGATCGCGGGATTGGATTATTATAACAGCGAAAATTCCATATCAAGCACCAACCCTCCGGGGGTGGACAAGATCATAATAACAAAGGACACGACCGGCCTGTATATTGAAGACTCCGCAAGCCTGACACCGTCGTTGATCTTGAACGGCGGATATAGAGGAGAGTGGGCCAATTATAAATTCGATCAGGAGCAGGTGCTCTTTGCGATAAACAAAAAGCAGGAGTTCGAATGGGCCGGCGATACCGGTATAAATTATAAATATAATGATAGGTCGTCGGTATATGCTACCTATTCTCACTCATATAGATATCCCACTACGGAAGAGTGGTATGCAACGATCGTGGATTATGGCGCAGGGCCGACAGGCGGATTGAATCTTAATTTAACGCCGCAGGAAGGTAATAACTACGAGATAGGAATTAAAGAAAATTCGTTTAAATTTTTGGCTGTCAAAGCGGCTTGTTATATAATGGACCTTAAACACGAATTGTATTATGACCCGAACACGATTTCATCTAATTCCAATTCCATATATGACAGAACGATGCATCAAGGTTTAGAGCTCGAGGGGCATTTATATATGATTGACAACCTGGACATTTTTACTAATTATACCTATCAGAAGGCTTTTTTTGCCGGAGGCAGATACGGCGGAAATGAAATTCCTATGGTGCCTAACCAGAAGATATCCAGCGGGTTCGATTATAAATTCATGGATTGCATTGACGTGAATTATTTAATCAATTTTGTTGGGCCCAGACGGTTTATTAGCGACCAGGCAAATGTTGTCCCGAGCATGAAATCCTTTATTACGCACGA
This sequence comes from Candidatus Omnitrophota bacterium, assembly GCA_003142795.1. Lineage (GTDB taxonomy): Bacteria > Omnitrophota > Gorgyraeia > 2-01-FULL-45-10 > 2-01-FULL-45-10 > FEN-1320. The sequence continues at coordinate 14,287 of PLNN01000008.1, read as the reverse complement.
TGTTAAGTTTTCGTATTATAAGTATGATTTTGAGGTGTATGGAGCGATATATAATATATTCAACGAGAGATATGCCGAGCAAGGTGTTCTTGGGTATAACAGCACTTTTACCAGCAGGACTGATCCGGGATACTATCCTTCTCCTGGAACAAATTTCGTTGTTGGTACAAAGTATAAGTTTTAATATTATAAGAAAAATAGGGACACATCCCATTTAATTAAATCGGACGTGTCCCTATTTTAATGGGCGGAAACCGCCTGTTGAATTTGGATATAAATTGTGGTATATTACATACCATGAAGACGTCGCTAAAGAATGCCGTGATCGCTTCGACCGTAATGCATTCCGTCATTTTTCTCCCTTTTTACAACATTGCTATTCCTGCGCTCAATAAAGAGATGAATAAGGATATGGTCGTGGATTATGTCGTGGTGAAGGAGCCTGCCAGGGGCGAAGCCCCGCGAAAACCAAGCTCCGCCGGACCGGCCGAAATTCCGAAACTTGGATCGAATAAAAATGTAAATGTAGAGGTGAAACCCGTAGAGATAGCTCGGCAGGCCGAAGTAGTAAAAAATACTGTTATCAAAAAAAGGGCCGATGAACGAATAGCAACAAAAGAGACGCGGATAAAGTCGACGAAAGATTACGCTGGCTATTACCAACTCATCCGCGAGAAGATACGCGGCCGGCTTAATGAAAATTACAGGGATTTCCGCAGAGAAGGCAGCGTGCGCATGACTTTCACGCTGGATTGTTACGGGGGCTTGAGAGACCTGGGCATCGACAACACCTCTTCCGTAAGTGATATAGAGCTTCGCGATATAGCCGTCCGGAGCCTGAGGGAGGCCGCGCCGTTCCCGGCGTTCCCGAAAGCATTATCATTACCTAGGATGACTTTCAATGTCGTGGTGTCATTCAAAAAAGAATAAGCGAGGCAGGGAATGAAAAAGATAATGTTGTCGATCCTTTTATCCATCTTCATTGCGGGGACAGCTAATGCAGTAGCCGTTCCTAGTGACGAAGATTATAAAAATCTGGATGACCTTCGCGTTAAACTTGTCCGCATGAGACGGGAAATGGACAAATTCATTAAAGATATTATGGCGACCTATCCTAACCAGACTGCTGAAACTGCCGGGATCTTCGGCCAGGACGTAAGGGTCGATGTTGTCCAGACAGATAATGATATTATGGTGAAGGCGGACCTGCCCGGAATGGATAAGGATAAGATAGAGATAGCATTAGAGAACAATAAGATGCTTAAAATTGCGGGGTCAAGGGAGTCTGTGAAAAGCCAGGCCACTCCCGGGTTGATCACGCAGGAGCGTATGACTGGCCGCTTTGAAAGGGTGCTGGAGCTGCCTGCCGAATGCATGAGCGAAGGCATAAGAGCGACGTATAAGAACGGGGTTCTTGAGGTCGTAATACCTAAAAAGAAGATTACAAAAGAAGAAGTTGTTAAGATCAACGTGCAGTAAGTAAAAGGGAGGGAATGTGAAGGCTTCAGAATTAAAAAAAGGAATGATAATAAAGCACGGCAACGATTTTTTTATGTGCATCGACATGGAGCACAGAACGCCGGGGAACCTGAGGGCGATCTATCAGGCGACATTAAAAAATATCCTGACCGGCAAAATGCTGAATCAGAGGTATAGTCCGTCCGATACGGTCGAAAAGGCCGATCTTGAATCTAAAAAAGTGCAGTATATGTACAGGGACCATTCCGGGTTCAATTTTATGGACAATTCTACATACGAGAACCTGACCCTTTCGGACGATCTTGTCGGTTCGGCCAAGGATTACATGAAAGAGAACCTCGAAGTCGAACTGCTCTATTACGAGCATAATCCGATCGCGATCGAGCTCCCGGTCAGCGTTGCGCTGAAGATCACGGAGTCGGCGCCGGGCGCAAAGGGCGACACTTCAGGGAAGGCTACGAAGCCTGCGAAACTCGAAACGGGGCTCACGATCAATGTGCCGCTGTTCATCGACGAAGGCGAAACCGTCCTTATAGATACCAGGACAGGCGACTATCTGGGAAGAGCTTAATGTCCCGGCCTTTTTCCACGGCAGTTATAGGCGGCGGCGCTGCCGGCATTATGGCAGCGATCAGCGCCAAGAGAATCGGGAAGGATTGTATCATCCTGGAGAAGATGCCGCAGCTTGGCAAGAAGATACTTGCTTCGGGTAACGGCAGGTGTAACCTCCTGAATGAAAAGATCGACCCGTCAAAATATAACCCATCCTCAAGGCCGCTTGTAAAAAGCATATTTGACCGATTCAATAAAAAACACATAGAAGACTTTTTTAAATCGCTCGGGCTTGAAACATATCCAGAAGCCGACGGCCGCATCTTTCCCGTTACAAACCAATCCGCATCTGTTCTGAAAATACTGGAACTTGAATTAAGGCGCTTGGCCATTCCGGTAGAGCTGAATTTCTGCGCATCTAATATCTCCGATCTAAAAGACGGGTTTACAGTAACTTCAAAGGCCGGCAAAAATATATCGTGTCGTAACCTGGTCCTGGCAGGCGGAGGGAAGTCGTACCCCGCGCTCGGTTCGGACGGCAGCGTCTGCGAGATGGCGCAGGCTTTCGGGCATAAAGTGATAAAGCCGGTCCCTGCAGCCGTCCCCATTGTCATGAGAGACCAGGTGTGTCATCTATTGCAGGGCCAGAAGATATACGCGAAAACCGTTGCCGTCATTGATGGAAAGGTATCCTGTGAGGCATCAGGCGACCTCCTTTTTACCAAATACGGTTTATCCGGCACATCTATCCTGGACATAAGCGAGGAAATATCTATCGCAATAAACAGGAATAAGAAAAAAGACGTGGTCGTGTCCGTTGACCTTGTGCCTTTTATGGATGAAAATAAATTGACCGGTGAGCTGACAAAAAGACTTGCAAGTGGATGGCATCACGCCGATCTATTAACCGGGATATTGCCGAATAAATTCGCTTCTGCGTTCAAAGAGGTCCTCGCGACGCGAAACGCGAAAGACGTCGCGCTTGCGATCAAGAAGAGGCGTTTCGGTGTGGTGGAGACAAAAGGATGGAACGAGGCAGAGTTCACCGCAGGCGGCATCGATACGTCTCAGGTGAAAGAAACTACTCTTGGGTCAAATATCAAAAAAGGCCTTTATTTTGCGGGCGAGGTCCTGGATGTCACCGGTCATCGCGGCGGATATAATCTTGCCTGGGCATGGGCTTCGGGGCATGTGGCGGGCTTGGCGGGGTAAGATATTATGAAAACTTACGATGTGGCGGTTATCGGAGGAGGGGCTGCGGGAACGATAGCAGCTATCCGCGCGGGCCAATTCGATAAAAAGGTTGCGCTGGTCGAGCGAAATGAATCGATCGGTAAAAAGATACTCATTACCGGCAAGGGCAGGTGCAATGTTACGAATATAGCCCCGGTCGACACATTCATCGAAAAGTTCGGGAAGCAGGGCCAATTCTTCAGGACGGCATTCTTTAAGTTCTTCAACCTGGACATAATAGACTTTTTCGCATCCAAGGGCCTTGAATTAAAGACCGAAAGGCAGGGCCGCGTATTTCCGGTTACGGACAAGGCAGAATCGATATTAGCTGTTTTAAAACAATATCTGGCCGAGAATAAAGTCGATATGATATATGGCGCGCGCATTACGGAAATAAAGCCGAGGCTCGGCTCATTTGTTCTCTCGATGGAAGGCAGCGATAATATTACAGCTAAGAAAATAGTATTGGCAACGGGCGGGGCGTCGTACAAAGCGACGGGTTCAACCGGGGACGGTTATAATATAGCCCGCTCGCTTGGCCACGCTATTATCCCGTTAAAGCCGGGACTCGTTCCGCTTACCGCAAAAGAACTATGGATCAAACATCTTCAGGGGGTGGCGCTTGAGAATATACGTATTACTTTTGAGTATGGTGACAAGAAAAAGATAGTCTCCGAGATCGGCGAACTGATGTTCACGCATTTCGGGGTATCGGGCCCGCTGGTTCTCGACCTGAGCGGGGAGATCGTATCGCTCCTTGAGGAAGATAAAGAAATAAGACTGTTTATCGACCTGAAACCCGGCTTGAAATTCGAACAGCTGGAAAGCAAGTTCCTGCATAAGTTCAAAGTTAAAGGGAACGTCCAATTAAAAAATCTTATGAAAGATATATTACCGCAAAGGCTTATCCCGGCGTTCCTTAACGTCCTCGATCTTAAATGGGAAATAAAGACCAACCAGGTCACTCAGGAGCAAAGGCGCGCAATTATACAGACTCTAAAAGCTTTCCCGCTTACTATTAATGGATCTCTGCCGCTCGAAGAAGCGATGGTTACCGGCGGCGGGGTATCGACCAAAGAAATAAATCCCAGGACTATGGAATCTAAGATCGTCCCGGGCTTATATTTTGCGGGTGAGATAATAGATGGCGCGGCATCAAGCGGCGGCTACAATCTTCAGCAGGCATTCTCAACAGGTTATTTAGCTGGGGAGAGCGCGGCCAATGCGTGAGATAATATTAGCATCGGGATCCAAGGCAAGGCAGAAGCTTCTGAAGCAGATAGGCATGAAATTTAAAGTTGCATTGTCGAATGCCAGGGAAGATGATGTACTTAAAGGCCGATGCCGCGATTTTGTTATAAATAATGCCTTGTTGAAGGCCAGGGACGTTGCCGGAAGGTTCGATTCAGGTATCGTGATAGGCGCCGATACGGTTGTCCTGGTCGGTAAATCTATAATCGGTAAACCTCACAGCATGAAAGACGCGGTAAGGGCGCTAAAAGTATTATCGCGAAAACCGCAATGGGTCTACACGGGAGTGGCAGTTATCGATATTGACAATAACAGAACGTATACGGATTACGAGAAGACAAAAGTCTATATGTACCCTCTGACTGATAAACAGATAAAACATTACTTCACAAAGATCTCGCCGTTCGATAAAGCAGGTTCCTTTGATGTGCAGGGGCCGGGCTCGATCTTCATCGACCGCATCGAGGGATGTTTCTATAACGTTGTAGGTTTGCCGCTTGCAAAGCTGGCGAAGATCTTTCGCAAAGTAGGTATAGATATCTTCTGACAGTAAAATTTTCTCACCCGATAGGGCAGATTGACCGGC
>PLNN01000008.1:0-9155 GCA_003142795.1 Candidatus Omnitrophota bacterium | reverse complement strand
CCGGTATCTGCCCTACTGAGGCTGAAAAATTTAACCATTATTGTTCGAGCAAGCCGTTATTTAACTTTGGCGAGTCGAGAACTTTTGGACTTAGGGATTTTGTTTCAACTGGGTGGTAGCTGGTTCACTGACCGAGTGAAATTGGTGCGTGATTGGGTAGAGTCAAACATGGAGGAGTCTACGGATGCCGAATACAATAATAAAATTTGTCGCATTAACCTTAGCAATATTATGTCTGGTTGCTTGCAATAGCTATGCGCAACTCTCATATGAAGATCTGCGACGCCATGAATATGAAGCTGTTAAGAAAGGATCGGAATATGGCCAAAGCGGCAAATATGACGCAGCTATTGCAGAGTTTGATAAGGCATTAGCTTTAAACCCCCGCAATGCTAACACATATTATAATCGGGGTGTTGCCTACGATAGGAAAGGTGATATAGATAAGGCCCTATCTGACTACAGCAAGGCAATAGACCTCGACCCTAAACATACCCAACCGTACTACAACCGCGCTCTTATTTATGATAAGAAAGGCAAATTAGATCAAGCTATTGTAGACTATAGCAACGCTATTAAAATAAGTCCTGAATACGCCGAAGCCTATGACAATCGCGGATGTGACTACGCTGAAAAAGGAAGCGCCGAAAAAGCCCTTTCCGACTATAACAAGGCTATCATGTTAAATCCTAATTTTGCCAATGCCTATAATAATCGAGGATATTTGTATTTTGAAAAGGGTTGGTTAGATCAAGCCATTTCCGATTACAATAAAGCTATAGAAGTTAGCCCGAATTTTGCAAAGGCCTACTATCATAGAGCGATTGCATATCTCGTTAAGAAAGACTATGATAAAAGTTGGACTGATATACATAAGGCAGAATCGCTGAAAGTCGCGATTGATCCAAAATTTATTAATGATTTGAAAAAGGAATCGGGAAAAGAAAAATGAAAATTTCTTGGAGCCTAATCCGAAGTTATGTGAGCACAATGAAAATTTTATCGCAGCTGTTAAATGGCCGACTGGCCATGGGGGTTGAGACGAATAGATTTTGCGGCCATCTTATCTACCACTAGACTATATTATAGAAGAGTTACCATAACAGTTAGTATAAATGTATTAAGTAAATAAAGACTAATAATTCATGAGAGCAAAATCCGGCGAAGCCCCCTGGCCTGGCGGCCATTTATGGGAGCAAGAAGAAACCGAAGTTTGTTATTTGATTAATTTTTTATAGTGCTATAATTAAATAAAAGGAGGCGCGTTATGCATTACAGGGCCGATCTCTTTGCCGCAATTAACCTGCTGCTATGCATTATAATATTTATCCTGGGCTGCTGGGGATATGCGAAGACCAAAAAAAAGACTCCTTTCTACATCGGTTCGGCTTTCGGCCTATTCGCCGTCAGCCATCTTAGCACGGTGATGGGCGTTGAGAGAACTCAGGTGCTGGCGAATATCCTGATCAGGATATTCGGCTATGCAATAGTTGCTCTCAGCCTGTACCATATGAATTCCGAAAAATAATGCGGCTCGACAAAGCGAACTATACTATATTCGATTTTGAGACGACGGGCCTTTCTCCGTATTCAGGCGATAAGATATGCGAGATAGGGGCCGTCAGGATAGAAGCCAATAAAAAAGGCGTTAAGAAGTTCCATTCTCTCATTGACCCCGGCCGGCCTGTTTCCTACGGCGCTTTTTCCGTCAACGGCATAACCGACGAGATGCTCGAAGACGCTCCTTCCATAGACGAGACCCTGCCGTCATTCCTTAAATTTATCAAAGGAAGCGTTCTTGTGGCGTACAATGCCGGCTTTGACCTCGGGTTCCTCGAATGCGCGCTCGGAAAAGATAAACACATTCTCGATGATTACTATGTAATAGACGCGCTCGGCCTTGCAAGGAAGCTCTTTTCGGGGATAGGGCGGTATAACCTCGGGGCGGTCTCTGAGTCGCTCGGCATACGGACGAGCGGAGAACATAGGGCGTTGGCCGATGCGGTTATGACGCTCGGTGTTTTCCGTAAAGAGCTGCACCTGCTTTCCGCCGAGGGCGTGAAAAAGGTGGCGGATATAGCATATGCGAGGACCAGGAAGACGGCGCCGGCCAGGAAAGTGAAAGATTACAAGACCAAGCTGATCGAAGAGGCGATACGCGAACAGAAGAAGTTGAACATCGTATACCGTTCCAGCTGGAACAATGCGGTGACTACGCGCGTCGTCCTGCCCAAAGAGATGAAAGAAGGCTACGACAAGAGTTATGTTATCGCGCATTGCTGCCTGAAGAACGAAGAGAGGACTTTTCGTCTGGACGGTATAATAGATATAGAAATGGCAGTATAGAGACGGGAAGGGTTATTGTCCTATTCAAAGCAAGATAGACGGTTCGTCGCCCATGTAGATATGGACGCGTTTTTCGCAAGCATCGAACAGAGGGATAACCCTGCATATCGCGCGAAACCCGTAGTTGTAGGCGCGGACCCAAAAGGCGGAAAAGGGCGGGGCGTTGTCTCTACCTGTTCCTATGAGGCAAGAAAATTCGGGATCCATTCCGCCATGCCCATTTCCATAGCTTACAGAAAATGTCCTCATGCGGTCTTTCTGCCTCCCGATATGGGCAAGTATGAGGTCGCATCAAGCCATATCTATCAAGTCTTTTATTCTTTTACCCCTGAGGTGGAGCCGGTAGGTATCGATGAAGCCTTTCTAGATATAACCGGCAGCTTTCACCTCTTCGGTACGCCGCTCGGGACCTGTCTTAAAATAAAATCGAAGATAAAAAAAATGACGGGGCTTACCGCATCTGTAGGGCTTGCCCCCACAAAAATGGCGGCGAAGATAGCTTCCGATCTGGAAAAGCCGGACGGGATGGTCGAGGTCGCGAAAGAAAAGATCCTTGATTTTCTATGGCCGCTCGATGTCCGCAGGATCTGGGGCCTTGGGCAGAAGAGCGAGGAGATCCTCGCGGGGATGGGCATAAAGACTATCGGCGATCTTGCAAGGGCGGATATCAAGAATCTTAAAAATATTCTTGGGAAGAACGGAGAATATTTTTGGCAGCTTGCAAATGGCGTTGACGAGCGGACGGTTGACGCGGAGACGGATGCTAAGTCCGTCAGTAACGAGACGACCTTCGACCTGGATACGTCAGATGATGTTTTGGTAGAAAGCGCCCTGATGGCGCTTTGCGAAAAGGTTTCCGCCCGGCTTCGCCGCGATGGCCTGAAGTGCAGGACCATTACTTTGAAGATAAGGCTCGAGGGATTTTTTACTTACACGCGTTCGCTGACGGTCCCTGAGCCGACAAATTTTACAGATTCGCTTTACAAAGTCATAAAAGATTTATATAATAACTTCAGCACGCGAAATAAAAAGGTGCGGCTGGTCGGCGTCAGGGCATCCAATCTTGCATCATCCGATTTTCAGGATAGCCTTTTCACCGAACAGGGCGATAAAAAGCTTGAAGCGATACACGGAGCGGTCGATGCCATCAAGGGGAAGTTCGGAGAAGATTCCATCTGCCGCGCAAAAAGCATGCCGTCTTAGTCAATAAAAGAAAGCGGGTATTTAAATGGCCGAGAAACCGAATGGTTGCGAAACGTTAATAACCCAAACGAATAAATTTTACAAAGACATGACAAAGAACGGCGTCAAACTCTCCTTTGTCGCAAACCGCGAATTCGGCCTTGCCAAAGATAAATACACGGCTACAAAATATGACGATTTTCTAGCGACATCTATCGCCATAAGGGACAGGCTTGTTGAAAGATGGATGGTGACCCAGCAGAGGTATCACGATAAGAACCTGAAAAGGGTCTATTATCTCTCAATGGAGTTTTTGATCGGCCGTCTTCTGGGCAACAATATCATGAACCTCGGTCTGGGAAACGAGACCAAAGAGGCGCTGAAGGAATTGGGGTTCGATATAGACGAGATCCGCGAAAGCGAACTTGACGCAGGGCTTGGCAACGCAGGCCTTGGCAGGCTCGCGGCCTGTTACCTTGATTCAATGGCCACGCTGGGCATCCCGGCCCACGGTTACGGTATAAGATATGACTACGGGATATTCAATCAAAAAATAATCAACGGTTATCAGGTTGAATTTCCAGACGAGTGGCTCAGGCTCGGCAACCCCTGGGAATTTCAACGACCCGAATATACTATAAAGATAAGGTTCAACGGCCATGCGTACATGACGCATGACCCAGACGGGAGGCTCAGGGCCCATTGGGCCGACACAAACGACGTTTTGGCAATGCCGTATGATATGCCTGTGCCGGGATACCGCAACGATATCGTAAATACACTGCGCCTGTGGTCCGCGCGAAGTTCCGAAGAATTCGATCTAAGTTACTTTAACGACGGCGATTATGAACGCGCAGTTTATGATAAAGTCCTGACTGAGAACATTTCAAAGGTCCTCTATCCGAACGATAATATGAGCCAGGGCAAAGAGCTTCGGCTGAAGCAGGAATATTTTTTCACTGCCGCGTCGATCGCAGACATAATACGCCGTTTCAAAGCGGAAAATTCTGACCTGGGCGGGCTGCCGGATAAGGCGGCCATACAGCTAAACGATACTCATCCTTCCATAGCGATCGCGGAACTTATGCGCATCCTGGTAGACGAAGAGGGGCTGGCCTGGGAGCTCGCGTGGGATATAACGGTCAGGACTTTTGGTTATACGAACCATACGATAATGCCTGAAGCGCTCGAGTGCTGGCCGGTCACGCTTTTCGAGAAACTTCTGCCGCGCCATCTCCAGGTGATCTACGAAATAAACCGCCGTTTTCTGCAGGATGTCGCCATAAAATTCCCGGGAGACAACGACCGCCTGCGGAGGATGTCGATAATAGAGGAGGGCGATATCAAAAAGGTGCGCATGGGCTACCTCGCCATCATAGGCAGCCACTCGATAAACGGCGTTTCCGAACTTCATTCCACTCTTCTCAAGACCCGTCTTTTCAGCGATTTTTATGAACTTTATCCGAAAAAATTCAATAATAAGACAAACGGCATCACCCAGCGCAGGTGGCTTCGTAAATCGAACGCGGCTCTTTCCGACCTCATTACTGAAGCGATAGGCGACAAATGGGTGACAGATCTTTATAAGATGGAGGGCCTTTTGCCTTTTAAGGACAATGCCTCATTCAGGGAAAAATGGCAGAAGGTGAAGGCCCGGAATAAGGCCAGCCTTGCCGGATATATCCAGCGAACGACCGGCATCATCGTAGATCCGCAATCGATATTCGACGTGCAGGTGAAGAGGATCCACGAATATAAACGCCAGCTTCTTTTCAGCTTTTATATTATTTCCGAGTATCTCAAGATAAAAAAAGAGCCGAAAAAAGATTATTTGCCCAGGACTTTTATTTTCAGCGGCAAGACGGCGCCGGGTTATTTCATGGCTAAGCTTATCATAAAGTTCATAAATAGCGTCGCGGAAGTCATCAATAAAGACGAGGATATGGGGCATAAATTGAAAGTGATCTTTCTTGAAAATTACCGCGTATCTCTCGCCGAAAGGATATTCCCGGCCAGCGAGCTTTCAGAACAGATATCGACCGCGGGCACGGAAGCCTCCGGGACAGGATGCATGAAGTTCATGGTGAACGGGGCGCTTACGATAGGCACGTTCGACGGCGCGAACCTGGAGATAGCCGACGAAGTCGGTAAGGACAATATCTTTTTATTCGGGCTCAAGGCGGACCAGGCCGAAGGCCTGAGGGGGAACGGATACAATCCGCGCGAGTTTATAGATAATTCTCCCGCCTTAAGCGAAATATTCCGGCTGATACAGAGCAACTTTTTCTCGCCGGTAGATTTCGGCCTGTTCGAACCGATAGTCCGCTCGCTTATGGACAGGGACAATTTTTTAGTCTGTGCCGATTTTGATTCTTATTGCGATATGCAGGGCAGGGTTACCAAAGCGTATCATGACCGTAGCGAGTGGATAAAGAAGTCTATCATTAACGTATCCAGGTCGGGAAAATTTTCAAGCGACAGGGCAGTGGCGGAATATGCAAAGGACATCTGGCACGTCCCGTGCCGGAAATAAACCTGCTTTAAACGCTTTTTATCGCTCGGCGCGCCATGTCGCGCAATTGCTCAAAATCCCCGGCTTTAAATCCGCCGGTATCTATGGCGGGCAGCACGGTCAGCCTTGGTGGTACCTTCATAGTAAATATCCAGCTTCCTTTTGCAATGGCAGAGCCTGTGCCTTCGAGCGCGATCGGCAGCACGGGCACCTTTTCTTTTATGGCGAGCTTGAAAGCCCCGTTCTGGAACTCACCTATCTCGTTCGTTTCGCTGCGCGTCCCTTCCGGGAAAAAGAGGACCGACATCCCGCCCCTGAGCCAGCGTTCAGCTTCCCGGTACACTTTTTTGATGCTCGAGAAATTCCCGCGCTCAAGTTTTATGTGCTTGGCCAGCGACAGCGACCACCCGACGAACGGGACCTTGAAAAGGCTTTCTTTGGCGACCCACTTGAACTGCATCCGCGTCTGATATATCACCGCGATGTCGGCGAGGCTCTGGTGGTTTGCCACAATGACGTAGGTCTTATTCTTATCGATATTTTCCAGCCCGCTGACTTTCAGGTCCCAGTACGGGTTTGAGGCGACGACCGCGTCCGACCACCAGAAGCATTGGCTGTGCGTGATCTTCCGTTGTTTGTCAAACGGGTATAGGATGATAGTGACGAAGAGCATTACGAAGTAGAGCAATATCGTTAATGCGGCGCAGATAGTCCAGATCATGATCGAGTGCAAAATTTTCCACATAGGTAATATAATGATAAGATAGCCGTGAATAGTTGTCAATAAAAAGGTTTTAGAAAAAAGTTTAAAAACAGGCGCATTTGCGATATAATCTTAAAATACAAACGAGATAAAGGGGATATATGACAAAGATGAATACCAAAACGATAGACCGGATCCAGCACCGGATGGAAGGCCTTGAGGAGGATTCGATCCGCTATAAGATCCTTGAAAGCGCCAAGAATTTCAAATCTTCATGGATCAGCCTCGGCCAGGCGCTCTATTCCGTATGGAAAGATAAGCTGTATAAAGATTGGGGATACATGACGTTCGATGCCTACACATCAAAAGAGATAGGCATAAAGAAGATGACGGCCATGAAACTGCTGAAATCTTATTATTTCCTCGAGAAGGAAGAGCCGGGCTATATTTCACAGGATAGCGCGCCGGCCAATCTTCCTACATATGAAGCCGTGAACGTGCTGAGGCTTGCCAGGAACAAAAACGCCATTGACGGCAGCGACTACGCGACCTTGAAACGCGATGTCTTCCAGAACGGAAAAGACGCGCGCGAGGTGAAGAAGGACCTGACGGTCCTCATGAAGCAGCGCGAAGAGCTTGAGCCTGAAGAGGCCAGGCGCAGGCGCAAAGAGTCCGTGATAAAGAGGCTACTCTCGGCCCTGAAAACGCTGAAGACAGACATCGAGGCGTCCAAGATGCTGCCGGCTGCAACTATTAAAGAAGTATCGAACCTGATACATAAGATTGAATTAGAGCTGGGATAGCTGTCCCGCCCACGAGACAAGAGGCGGGACAGGCAAGTCACATGTTGCAAGTCACAAGGAGATAAATATGGAAAAGTTGAACCTGCCGGATAATATCAATAAGATGCTTGAGGGTTTTGTCAAAGGGCTGCAGGATATTTATGGGGATGGCCTTATTTCAGCCGCGCTTTACGGAAGCGCGGCAAGCGGCGAATATTCGGGCGCGCACTCGAATATCAATCTGCTGGTGATACTGCACGATACATCCATGCCTAATATTGCAAAGGCATCCGGCCTTATGACCAAGCATAAGTTCCGTTTCATCCACCCCGTATTTTTCACTGAAAAATTCATTAAAAATTCCGCGGATGTTTTTCCGATCGAATTCCTGGATATGAAGGAAAACAGGGTCGTTTTATACGGCCGCGATATTTTGAGAGATACTGTGATCGATATAAAGAATCTGAGGTTCCAGTGCGAGCAGGAGCTGAAGTCCAAGATCATAAATATAAAAAACGCTTACCTGAATGATAACAGCCGCGCAGGCCGCGAGAAACTATTATTTAAATTTTTTACATCAACACTGCATATATTAAGGAACGTTCTGCGTTTAAAGGGCAGCGTTCCGTCGTACGCAAAAGAAGACATTATAAACGATCTCTCGCGCGAATTCGCAGGTATAGATGACAGCGTCTTCAGAAGGATACTATCCGCTAAAAGCAATAACCTGAAATTGGGCGCTAAAGAGATCGAGGAGATGTCCTGCAGTTTTGTTGCAGAGCTGGAAAAGATATCGGATATAGTGGACGGATTTTAGGTAATATGATAAAAAAAATATCGGTTGTAATATTTTTAGGGATGGTCTTTTTTCAGACCGCGCTTTATGCCACTGAGTTGCCTAAGCCGACTGGCTGGGTGAATGATTACGCTGATGTTATACCTCAGGAATATCGAGATAAGATGACGGTCTTGATCGAAGAGTTGAGAGATAAGACGTCAGCGGAAATATTCGTTGTTGCCGTGCAGTCGATAGCGTCGTATGATGAAAAAGAATACGGCCGGCTATTATTCGACAGCTGGAAGCCGGGCAAGAAAGGCAAAGACAACGGCGTATTGGTACTCCTTGCCGTTAAAGAGCGCAGGTGGCGCATCGAGACCGGCTACGGCATTGAGGGAATTCTTCCCGACGGACTTTGCGGGGACATAGGCCGCAGTTATATGGTCCCGTATTTTAAGCAGGGAAAGTATGGCGAAGGGTTGTACTATGGAACGCTGGCTGTTGCGGCTACGATCGCGAAAGACGCTAATGCAAGTCTCGACAATTTGCAAGGTATAAGTCTTAAGGCTCAGAGCCGTTCACAAAATAACGAAGGTGGATCGTTAAAAACCGTAGTTATCTTTTTTATTTTTGGTGTCATGATGCCCGCTGCTTTCGGCTGGTTTTTTGCATTAATTGCCAGCTTTCTAGTTTTTATTTATTTGTCGCATATCGGCGCCTTTGTTCTTTTTGTAATTTATTTGATTGCTTCATTCTTCAAATTTAAATATTGGAGCAGCCTTCCTTCCAGCACTCGCGGAGACAACTTTTTTACTTACGGTGGCGGATTTGGTGGAGGCGGCTTTGGTGGAG
>PLNN01000058.1:138-4682 GCA_003142795.1 Candidatus Omnitrophota bacterium | reverse complement strand
CGCTGCCAAGGGATTCGGGGATCACTATAGCGGGTGCGGGGCTAACATGCGCAATGCCCGGCGCTGAATACGGTTCGGCTACAGAGGCGGTGAGTGCCCAGGCAAAATCCTGAGCTACAGTAGTAAATAAAAATGCCACCAAGGTAATAGCGCACACTAGTACCTTCAGTGGCTTATATAAAAGCAATCCATTTATACTATCAGATCTAGCGTCTAACATATCCAATAGCTTCCTTTAACTTTTTAAACCTTTTTAATAACTAATGAAAAAAATACACCTGCTTGAGCTTATCTTACTGGAAACAAGCATGTGCTACTAGCGTCTTTACAGTATAGTTTACCCTATAATACTATAATAGTCAAGACGTTACAGCTGTCTTTTTTATATGCTAACTGAAAAATCATAAAATGGTGGGCAGTAGAGGACTCGAACCTCTGACCCCCACGATGTCAACGTGGTGCGCTAACCAACTGCGCTAACTGCCCATCAAAATTGGAGGCGCGGAGCGGAATTGAACCGCTGTATAGTTGTTTTGCAGACAACTGCCTTACCGCTTGGCTACCGCGCCGTCCCAAGCCATTCCACGGAACCGTTTATCCGTGCGATATTCTTGCCGCTCTTCTTGTGATTTCCGTCGGCGTCCTGGACTATTATCTCTTTTGGCGGCGATAACTCCGTACGGCCCGTGGTATAAATATACTCAGGCTTATCTTTTGTGCCTATATTCTTTGTGGTCGGACAATCGAATACTTTTTCATCGGTAATGTAATTGGAGTACAGATCCCCGAGCCTTGGCGGGAAAACCCCATCGTGCTCTGCGGAGTAAGAGTGAAGCGCCAGGCTTATCTTCATAATATTGCCGGCGCAATCTATCCTTGCCTTGCGCACTTTCGCTATGTGCACGAAAGGTCCGAGCGCCGCCAGCATTATTAAAAAAACAGCAACGACTGCCGCCAGCTCTACTATCGTAAATCCCTTTTTCCCTCGCATTAATTTATCCTATATTAAGGCTCAAAGCCTTGTCAAGAATTATCTTGGCCAGTTCCTTCTTCGTTTTATTATTTATCGCGCGTTTGTTACCGAATTTATCGATCATTAAAACGCTCGTCTTGTTATCGCTGAATGCCCTTCCCTTTTTGCCCAGCCTGTTTGCGACTATAAGATCTAAGTGCTTTGTTTTTAATTTTTTTGCCGCGTTCTTTTCAAGATCTCCCGTCTCAAGCGCAAAGCCGACGAGAATCTTACCGGCCTTATGCCGCCCGAGGCCGGCCAATAT
This sequence comes from Candidatus Omnitrophota bacterium, assembly GCA_003142795.1. Classification (GTDB taxonomy): domain Bacteria; phylum Omnitrophota; class Gorgyraeia; order 2-01-FULL-45-10; family 2-01-FULL-45-10; genus FEN-1320. The sequence continues at coordinate 3,405 of PLNN01000058.1, read as the reverse complement.
GTCCGGGTTCTCGACGAGTTCCAGCACTTTCCCCTTCCCCCGGCGCTTTATCTTCGTCGAGACTTGAGTTTTTACCCGCCAATCCGATACTGCGGCGGCCATGATAACACATCCGCAATTTTTAAATTCTTTTTCAACTGCTTGTTTCATCTCGAGGGCGCTCTCGACCGAAATGCGCCTCACGCCGCGCGGTGCTTCCAGGCAGGTCGGCCCGCTTATAAGGATGACCCCCCTCCCGCGCGCTTTCGCTTCCCGCGCGATCTCATACCCGAACGTTCCCGTGGAATAATTTGATATGAAGCGGATTGGGTCTATCTTTTCGCGGGTGGGCCCTGCAGTAACGAGAACCGGCCGTTTCACTTCACTCCGCCTTCGCATGTTTGCTTCGGCGGACAAGGAGCCTTTTTGCTTCCGCGACGATATCTTTCACGCCGGCAATGTGACCGATGTCGTCACAGCCGCAGGCAAGGTGCCCTTTTACGGGGCCGATGAATTTATAGCCGGCCTCTTTCAATTTAGCGATATTTGCCTGCACGATCTTATTTTTATACATATTGACGTGCATGGCCGGAGCTATCAGGACCGGCGCTTTTGAGGCGAGGACAACGCATGTCAGGATGTCGTCGCATATGCCGCAGGCGAGTTTTCCTATAACATTGGCTGTTGCGGGCGCTATCAATATGAGATCCGCCTTCTGGGCCAAAGACGTATGGACAGGATTCCACTCCGTCGGCAGCTCAAACATGTCGGTCACGACTTTATTGCCCGACAAAGTCTGCAGCGTAAGCGGCGTTATGAATTTTTCGGCCTCTTTCGTCAAGAGCACGTCGACATCGATCTCATTCTTACGCAGGATGTTGATGATCTCGCATGCCTTATATGCGGCAATGCTCCCGGTTACGCCTAAGATAATTGAAGCCTTCGCCTTGCTCACTTCTCGCCTTTTTCTTTATACGTGATCTTGCCTTCTAGTATCTCTTTTAGCGCAATGTTCAGCGGCTTCGTGTCGGGCGGCACGTCAACAAGCTTCGCTGCGCCATCCGATAATTCTATCGCCCTCAACGTCGCGAGCACAACCAGTTTATAAACGCTTTTTGTTTTATCGAGCAAACTGTCCCTGTCAATATCAATCATTCTACTCCGCCTTTCCGTTGTAGCCGACGTTTAAACGTCGGCTACTTTGTGGATAACTCAGATAAAATTATATTTTTAAGCTTTTTATACGCGGTCGCGAGACGGTCGTTCACAATGCAATAATTATATTTCCCCCGGTACGCCATCTCTTTTTTTGCTATTCCAAGCCTCTTGGCTATTGTCTGTACATCCTCCGATCTCCTCGACAAAAGCCTCTTCTTAAGCACGACGATCGACGGCGGCCGTATGAAGATAAGGACGCTGTCTTTCGGGTATTGCCTCCTGACCTTCATCGCACCTTTTACGTCTATGCTTAAAAGAACGTCACTGCCTGCGTCCAGGTTTTTCTCTATAAAGCTTTTCGGCGTTCCATAAAGATGCCCGAAATTATTTTCGTGTTCCAGGAATCCGCCCGTCTTTACCAGGCCCAGGAATTTTTTTCTGGTCACGAAGTGGTAATCGACTCCGCCTGTTTCGCCCGGCCGCGGGGTGCGCGTTGTCATCGACACGGAATTGGCAAGCCCCAGGCCGTCTTCGAGAAGCTTGTTACAGAGCGTCGTCTTGCCGCTGCCCGACGGTGCGGAGACAACGAACAGTTTGCCAGTTTTCATAATATTTTGGAGGCTAGAGATCCACTGCCGAATTATTCGAGGTTCTTCGCCTGCTCGCGGATCTTTTCGATTTCGCCTTTTATCTCGATGACGTTCTTGGAGATCTTAAAATCGCTTGCCTTGGAGCCGATCGTATTTATTTCGCGGTGCAGCTCCTGCGCAATGAAATCTATCTTCTTCCCCACTTCGCCGTTCGCGGATATCGTTTTATTAAAATTGGCAAGATGGTTCTTGAGCCTGGCTATCTCTTCGGATATATCGCAATTCTTGGCAAATATCGCTACTTCCATTTCGAGCCTGCCTCTGTCGATGTCGCGGCCGCCTGTCATGTCCTTTACTCTTTCGGCAAATCGCTTCTTGTATTCTGCTATGTTCAGGTGGGCGCGCGACTTTATGACTGCCAGCATCTTATCGATCTTTTTGACCCGCGCCATGAGATCGACATACGTGGCCTTGCCCTCTTTTTCCCTGTCGATCACGAGGCTTTTGACGGCATTATCGAGCGCTGCTTTTATCCTGGGCCAGAATTCGCTCAAGCCCTCGTCCATCGCGCTGATGCTCAAAACGCCCGGGAGCGCTATTATATCTTTGGTGGTGATGTCGTCTCTGAGGCCAAGCGCCCCTCGTAATTTCGAAAGTTCGTTGTAATAATTCTTCGCGGCTTTTGTGTTGATGGCGATCTTCTCACCCTTCATCACCGTGCCGTCATACATGAGATTAAGGTTTATCTTGCCGCGGCCTATCTCCTTCTGCAGGATCTCTTTTATCTTGTCCTCAAAAGCTGCGATGCCGTTCGGCAGTTTCAGGGTAGCGTCGAAGAATTTGTGGTTTATGGTCTTCAGCTCTATCGTTATCTTGCCGTTACGGAATTTTGCTTCGCCTTTGCCAAAACCTGTCATCGATCTGATCATGCCCAAACCCGTCTTTCTACCGTCTCTTTTACGACTTTTGAAGAATAAAAGTCCGATATTATGTCATCGGGCTGGAACCAGAGCTTTATCTCCCTCTCGGCCTCTTCCATGTTCGTGGAGGCATGTATGACGTTCTCGTATACGCCTTTTGTCGTTATGCGGCCGTATGCGCCTCTTATCGATGTCGAGTCCGCTTCTTCGGGATTGGTAGCGCCGCATATCTTGCGCACTTTATCGATAGCATCTTCCCCCCAATAGACGAGCGCCATCACCTTCTTCTTGTGATACTCCCCCATCAGATATTTTATCAGATCGGGGAAAAACGGCTTATCCTTCAGAAGCGCGTAGTGTTCCTCCGCCAGTTCACGCGAAACCTTGACGATCTTTGAGGCGACTATGTCGAGCTTCGTCTCTGAAAGACGCGTCAGGACGTTCCCCGTAAGGGATTTCTTCAGCCCATCGGGTTTTATCAAGACGAGCGTCTGTTGTATTGCTTTCTTTTCCATGTCTCTCCTGTATTTTAGAGTATTATATTGTAATGAGTAAAGTCCGTCCCGTCAAGGCTTTTCGTCGTAGTATCAAGCCGTAGAATTTTTCGGCCTCCCACTGTT
>PLNN01000058.1:0-122 GCA_003142795.1 Candidatus Omnitrophota bacterium | reverse complement strand
CCTCGGCCACCCATCCCTAAAGCCCTAAACAGATGTTACCCGAAAAACCTCTATCTTCGCTTCCTGGTAAAATTTTTTGCACAAGTCAGGAATGTGATGCGGCGATGTGGTGAGCAGGGCGT
>PLNN01000045.1 GCA_003142795.1 Candidatus Omnitrophota bacterium | reverse complement strand
CCATCCGCTTCGGCCTTGTTTTTGCGCCTCAAGGCTGGACCTCGGCCACCCATCCCTAAAGTTCTGTCATCTGACGGCCGAAAAATTTCCTGCTCACTCCCCAGTAAAATTTTTCGATCCTTGAGGAATGTGATGTGGCGATGTNNTCCCTGCGAACCACTCGACACATCACGTTCTACCACGAGATGCGAAAAATTTTACTTCGTCTTAAACGTGTCTATCGCAGTCTTCAACAGGCGGCAGTAGAGGTCGAACCCGACCGCGTTAATGTAGCCGTGCTGCTCTACGCCCAGGAGGTTGCCCGCCCCTCTTATCTGCAGGTCCTCCATTGCAAGCTTGAAACCGCTGCCCAGTTCCTGGAACTTTTTTATCGCGGTGAGCCTTTTCTGCGACTCGGAACTCAAGACAGCTTTTTTAGGTATCAAAAGATACGCGTAGGCTTTCCGGGTAAACCTGCCTACCCTGCCGCGCAGCTGGTAAAGTTCGGATAAGCCGAATGTGTCTGCCCGGTTGATTATGATCGTGTTCGCGTTCGGTATGTCTATTCCTGACTCGATGATGGTAGTCGAGACAAGACAATCGATCGAACCCGTAATGAAGCGCATCATCGTCTCTTCCAGTACCTTCTCCGACATCCTCCCGTGGCCGATGGCTATCTTTACGTCCGGCGCGAGGTCCGACAGCGCATTTGCTATTTTTTCTATCCCGTTGATCCTGTTATGGACGAAAAATACCTGGCCGCCCCGTTTCTTTTCCCGCAGCACGGCTTCTTTGATAAGCCCTTCGTCGTAATACGTAACGAGTGTCTCGACTGGCAATCTTTCCGAAGGAGGTGTATTGATGACCGAGATATCCCTGCCCCCCATAAGCGCCAGGTAGAGCGTCCGCGGTATAGGCGTAGCCGTGAGCGTCAGGACGTCGACGCTGAAACGTAATTTTTTCAGGTGCTCCTTATGCAGGACGCCGAAACGCTGTTCTTCATCTATTATTACAAGCCCGAGGTCTTTAAATTTTATGTCGCTCGACAGCAACCGATGTGTCCCGATAATAATATCCACCGTGCCTTCGCGGATCCCTTCGACGATCCTGGATTGTTCCTCCTGCGTCCTGAAACGTGAAAGCATTTCTACCCTGACCGGATATTTCTTCATCCTAGTTTTGAAAGTGTTGAAATGCTGTTCGGCTAAAATAGTCGTAGGTACCAATATGGCGACCTGTTTATTATCCATCAGGGATTTGAATGCGGCCCTCAAGGCAACCTCGGTCTTACCGTAACCTACATCCCCGCAGAGGAGCCTGTCCATCGGTTTGCCCGATTCCATGTCGCGTTTCACGTCCATGCTGGCGCGGGCCTGATCGACCGTCTCTTTATACGGAAAATCCTTTTCGAGCTCCTTCTGCCACTCCGTATCTTTGGAAAATTTAAAGCCTTGCGCGGAGCCGCGCTTTGCCTGAAGCTCCAGCAGGTCTATCGCGACCTTCTGGACTCCCTTCTTGGCCTGGTCTTTAGCCCGGGCCCATAGTTTCGACCCCAGCCTGTGAAGCCTGGGTAGCCTCTTTTCGAAACCGAGATACTTCTGGACCTTGTCAAGGTCCGAGAACCTGACATAAAGCTTGTCGCCGTCCGCGTACTCGATCACCAAGTGCTCTTCGTATGCGGCGCCGAGTTTAAGTTTTTCAAGGCCGATATATTTACCAATGCCGTGATCGATGTGCACGACATAATCGCCGGGCTCTATATCTACGAAATTATCTATCGGCGATTCCAGGCCTTCGACAAGCTCTTTGCGCCGTATGCGTTTCCTGTGAATGCCTTTTATCGGAAGGATGATGGCGCCGTTGTGGTCTTCGACGCTTTCGTAAGTGATGGGGTCTACGCTCCGTATCCTCTCGACCCGCGTATCGGTAAGCTCCACCCTGAGCGGATATTCAAAAGTCAGCGGATAGATGGTGATGGTGTCGCCAAGACGGGCGAAATCCCCTTCTTCGGCGACTCTCTTGCAGGCATGATAACCGTACTCGACAAGCCGCTCCGACAGCTTTTCGACGTCGATCTCTTCGTTAAGGTATATTTTTATGGAGTCGAACATGCTGAGAACTTTCAGCTGACAGCTAAGGATTATTACATCTTTTTCGGAAGAGAGACGCCCAATAAACGCAAGCCGTTCGCCAGGACGATCCTTGTGCAGTCGACCAGCACAAGCCTTGATTTGGTCAAATGATGATCGTCTGTCACAACCCTGTGTTTGTTATAGAAGGAATGGAACATCGCCGCGAGATCCTGAAGATATTGCAAAATAACATACGGTTCCAGCGCCTTGCCGCTCATGGCCACCATCTGAGGGAATTGCCGCAGCAGGCGCAGCAATTCTATCTCTTCCGGCTCAGCCAGCAGTTTAGAATCGAACCTGGCGGACGGATGGGCCGATTTGCCGTATTCCAATATCGACCATATCCTCGCGTGCGCGTATTGGATATAATAGACGGGGTTCTCGGAGGATTCTTTTTTCACTACATCGAGATCGAAATCTAGGTGGCTCGAGATCCTCCTCATTATAAAACAGAATCGCGCGACGTCTTTACCTACCTCATCCATCACTTCGCGCAGCGTTACGAATTCGCCGGCCCTGGTCGACATGGATACGACCTGGCCGCCTTTATGCAGGGTCGCGAGCTGTACGATCAGCACGGAAAGCGAGTTTTCAGAAAAACCCAGGGCCTTTATCGCCGCTTTCATGCGCGGTATGTAGCCGTGATGGTCAGGCCCCCATATATCTACGATCCTCCTGAATCCCCTGCGGTATTTTTCAAGGTGATAAGCAATATCCGGGGCCAGGTACGTCGCGCTCCCATCCGATTTAAAGACAACCCGGTCTTTATCATCGCCAAAGGCCGTCGATTTGAACCATACCGCCCCTTCGTTCTCATATATATAGCCGCGCTCTTTAAGAAGACCTATCGCCTTACGGACCTTGCCGGATTCTCTCAATGACTTCTGGCTGTACCATACGTCAAATTTTACGCCAAAATCCTTCAAATCTTTTTTTATGTCATTCAGTATCCATTGCAGCCCGAATTCCCTGAATGCCTTTATATCGGCCGTCTTCAAAAATTTCTTGCCGTGCTTTTTCTGGAAATCCCGGGCTATGTCAGATACGTATAAGCCTTTATACCCATCCTGCGGGAATTCTTCGCCCGATCCCAGGAGCTCGAGATACCTTGCCCTGATGGACTTCCCGAGGTTATCCATCTGCGTGCCTTCGTTGTTCAGGTAATATTCCCGCGTAACGCGGTATCCTAGGAACTGCAGGATGTTGGCAAGGCTATCCCCGATCGCGGCCTGCCTGCCGTGGGCTATGGTCAAAGGGCCGGTGGGATTGGCGCTCACGAACTCAACCTGCAGCTTCAGGCCCCTGCCGATGCCCGAAGACCCGAAATTATTTTTAAGCCTCTTTATTTCAAGAAGGCCTGTATATAAATATTTTGTGCTGAAAAAAAAGTTTATGAATCCCGGGGCCTTGGCCTCGATACGGCTGATGACCTCCTTCAGGTGAGCGGATGCAAGATTATTTTTTGCTTTTTCGGATATGAGGCCGGCGATATCTATGCTCGGGCGTGACGCAAGCTTACAGACCCTCATCGCAATATTTGACGACAGGTCGCCGTGCGATTTTTCTTTGGGGATCTCTAATTCCGTTTTGAATCCGTTGCCGGGCAGGAGACTGATATTTAAATCTGCGAAAACATCACGGGCAGATTTTTCCAATAAAGATATGATCTTCGATTCGACTTCGGCATAACGCATTGTATTATTGTGCTCTTAACGGCGTAATTTTCGCTTGCGGGCAACTTTTTTCTTCTTCTTTGCCTGGCGCTTCGGTTCTTTTTCTTTAAAGCGGCTTTGCGACGCATCAGCCCACAGCCGCTCTAAATCATAAAAACGGCGCGTCGGCTCCAAAAATATATGGGCAACAACGTCACCGTAATCTAATAATAGCCACGAGGCTTCCCGCTCACCCTCTATATGCCAAAGCTTTTCCTTGCCTTCGCGCAGTTGGTCTCTTATATGATCCGATATAGCCCTGACCTGGGTGGTGGAAGCGCCGCTTGCTATAATAAAATAATCGCAGACGCCCGACATCTTCCTCATATCTATGGTAACGATGTCGAACGCTTTTTTGTCCGAAGCAGCGCTGGCTATAGCCAGCGCTTTAATCTTGGATTTTATAAACTACACCCTCTTCCTAATAATTATTACTTCATTATCTTATACATGCCTGTGCCGCATGTAGTACATTTACCCTTCATTGCCTGTCTCTTGTTCTTCATGATAACTTTCGACGTATCTTTCATCTCTTTTTTCTCTTTGCATTTTACGCAATATCCTATTTCTGCCATTTTGCTCACCTCCTTCTAAATTTTCGTAAATTATACACTATAAAACACGCCGGGTCAAGGGAATATCTTTATTTATACAGATCGTGCTCGATAATATAGTCCCTGACCTTATCCGGGACCAGGTACCTGATCGACTTGCCAGCCGCAAGGCGCTTCCTTATATCTTCCGAAGATATTTCTATGGGCGTGATAACGACCGTCTCCACGTCCTTCGGGACGTCCTTGACCGGATAGCCGGGCCTGTTGGCCACTATGAATTTGGACATTTTGAATATGTCATTCACGTCTTTCCATGAGAAGAGGTCCTTCAGAAGATCGGAGCCGGTGATAACATAGAACTCCGCGTTTTCGCCGTATATCCTTTTAAATTCCTTCAGCGTCTCTACCGAATACGATTTCTTCTTAGAATCAAGCTCAAAGGTAGAAACTTCAAATGCAGGGTTGTCCTGCACTGCGATCTCGGTCATCTTCAGCCGGTCCTTAGGCTTTACATCCCCTTCTATATTCTTATGAGGAGGCGTGAGCGTGGGCACGAATATAACTTTATCCAGCTTCAATTTAGACAACGCCTCCTCCGCCAAAATAAGATGCCCTATATGGACCGGATTGAAAGTGCCGCCGAGTATCCCGATTCTCATTTTATTTCCTCACCTGGCCGTTGCCGTATACCGCGTACTTGTACGATACAAGCTCTTCCAGCCCCATAGGCCCGCGCGCATGGATTTTGTCGGTGGAAATACCCATCTCCGCGCCTTTGCCGAACTCGCCGCCGTCCGTAAAACGCGTGGACGCATTGACATAAACGCATGCGGAATCGACTTCGTCCAGGAATTTCTGCGCGTTATTTTTGTTCCGGGTAACTATCGCGTCCGAATGATATGAACCGTACTTCATGATATGGGCAATGGCCTCATCGACGTCTTTGACGATCTTGACCGAAAGTATGAGGTCTAGGTATTCGGTATACCAATCATCATCCGTCGCTGGTTTTATGCCGGGAACTATCGACCTGGTTTCGCTATCTCCTCTTATTTCAACACCCGCCTTTTCGAAGCGCTTTATCATCTTAGGCAGAAATTTTTTCGCTACTGATCTATTAACCAGCATAGTTTCCATGGCATTGCATACACCAGGCCTCTGGACCTTGGCATTAAAACAGATATCTTCTGCCATCTTCAGGTCCGCGGAAGCATCGACATAAGTATGGCATACGCCCTTATAATGTTTTATGACAGGTATCCTTGACCTTACAGTAACTTCCCTTATCAGCGATTCGCCGCCGCGGGGTATGACGAGGTCGATCGATCCCGTCTCGCAAAGGAGCTCATTAACGATCCGCCTGTCGGTGTCCGCGATCATGGCTATCGAGTCTCCGGGAAGGCCGGCCCTGACAAGTTCTTTCTTCAGCGCCGTGAAAATAGCGATATTGGTGTTTATAGCCTCGCTGCCGCCGCGGAGGATCACGGCATTCGAAGATTTAAGGCATAACGCTACACAGTCTGCAGTAACGTTGGGGCGCGATTCATATATGATAAGGATAACGCCTAGGGGGACAGTAACTTTTTTTATCAAGAGACCATTGGGCCTTTTTCTTGTTTCGAGGGTTTTACCTACGGGATCTCCAAGTTTTGCTATAGCGAAAATAGAATCGGCCATATCTGATATCTTCGAAGGACTCAGGGAGAGCCTTTCGATAAGAGCGCCGGGAAGACCCGTCCTTTTGGCCAGAGATACATCTTTCCTGTTTTCCGATAATATGTGCGCGGAGTTCTTCAACAGCGCTTTTCCCATTGCGATAAGCGCTTTGTTCTTTATTTTCGTATCGGCCAGAGCAAGCGACCTGGATGAGCGTTTCACCTTGCCGCAAAGTTTTTTTATTTCGTTATTTGTCATAGAATGACCAGATTATCTTTGTGCACAACTTCGTCATGGCCTTTATGGCCCAGCACGCTTTTTATTTTAGTCGACTTCAATCCTTTTATTTTCATTACCTCGGCGGATGAATAGTTGACCATCCCCTTAGCGATCTCTTTCCCCGACTTATCGGTTATGCTGACAACATCGCCTAAATTAAATATCCCTTCACCGCGCAGTATCCCGGACGCAAGCAGGCTCTTGTCTTTATTCAAGGCTTCCCGCGCCCCATCGTCGACGATTATCCTGCCCTTCGGTCTCGATGAATAAGCAATCCAGCGTTTTCGCGCGATAAATTTTGCTTTTTTACTGTTGAAAGTAGTGCCGACATCCTCGCCCGCCATTATTTTTAAGAGGACGTCTTTTACCCTACCGTTTGCGATGACGCACTCTATTCCGGCTTCGGCAACTGCCCCGGCGCATTCTATCTTTGTCGCCATACCGCCTGTCCCAAGGTCGCAGCGGCTGCGGCCGGCAAGCCTTAAGATGTCAGAGCTTATGTCAACGACCTGGCTGATGACCTTGCCTTCCTTGTCCAGAAGACCCTCGACGTCGGTAAGTATAATGAGCATCTCTGTCTGGCACAGGTCGCTTACAAGACAGGATATCCTGTCATTGTCACCGCATTTTATTTCTTCCGTAGCAACAGTGTCATTCTCATTTATTATCGGGACGGCCCCGTGTCCCAGTAGCTTATTAATAGTATGTTTAATATTGAGATACCGCTGCCTGTCATTGAAATCTTCCTGCGTAAGAAGGATCTGCCCTACGAGAGATCCTCTTTTTTTAAAACATTCGCCGTAAAGGTGCATAAGATGTCCTTGCCCGATCGCGGCTGCCGCCTGAAGTTCTGAAAGTTCGGCCGGCCTTTTCTTCATCCCCAAAAGCCCCATGCCGGCCCCTATAGCTCCCGATGTAACAAGGATGACGTCTGTGCCCTTTTGTTTGATAGCCGATATCTGGGCCACCAGGCCGTCTATCCGATCTTTATCGAGGACCCTGTCCTTGGACGTAATAACTTTTGTTCCGACTTTTATTACGACCCTTTTATATTTTTTCATGCTACACCTTCTCTAATCCTTCGCGTGCTTTTTTAATTCCTTATGGACCTCTCTCAGCATCTCTTTAATGCCCTCTCCCGTTGCAGCCGATATCGTCAAAAACTTTTTCCCGCGAAGTTTCTTCCTGAATGCCCTCAGGTTCTCCTTCGCCTGAGGACAATCGATCTTGTTCAGGACTATCATCTGAGGTTTTTTCGCAAGTTCAGCAGAATAGAGCTTAAGCTCCTTGTTGAGTTTAACGTAATCAGAATAAGGGTCCCTGTAATCTATCGCGGCTACATCGATGAGATGTAATAATATCTTCGTCCTTTCGATGTGCCTTAAGAATTTATGGCCAAGCCCTTTGCCTTTATGGGCACCCTCTATCAATCCGGGAATATCGCTTACTACGATAACCTCGTTCTCGTATAGTTTCACGACTCCGAGGGTGGGTTCTTTGGTAGTGAATGGGTAATTGGCTATTTTAGGCCGGGCGCTCGATATTTTTGAAATGAGTGTGGATTTTCCCGCATTTGGATAACCGACTATCCCGACATCGGCTACAAGCTTCAATTCGAACCTGAGCGTCTTCTCTTCACCGGGTTCGCCTTTTAACGCTTCCCGTCCTCTTGAGTTGCCGCGGCCTCCCATGCCGCCTCTGGCAATAACTACGGAATCGCCGAGCTTCACGAGGTCTCTCAGTATAAGGCCTGTTGAGTCGTCCTTTATCAATGTGCCGGGCGGCACTTTAATATGTAGCGCTTCGCCCCTCGCGCCCTTTTTATGGTTTGAACTGCCGTGAAGACCGGATGGTGCCCTGAAGTGTTGTTGATACTGAAAATCGAGCAGGGTATGGATGTTACCGTCGGCCTCTAAGATCACGTCGCCGCCGTTGCCGCCGAATCCGCCGTCCGGCCTGCCGAGCCTGATGATCCTGTCGCGGTAAAGGCTGTTGCAGCCGTCACCGCCGTTGCCGGCCTTGACGTATATCCTTACTTCGTCTATGAACATTAATTGGAAGTTTTAATAACGGTGACAGTCTTAGTGGGGCTGAATTTTACCTTGCCGTCTACCATAGCAAAAAGAGTATCGTCTCTGCCGACGCCGACATTGCGGCCCGGTTTAAAACGCAAGCCCCTCTGCTTCAATATAACGCTTCCCGCTTTTACGGTCTGGCCTTCGTATCTTTTCACGCCTAATGTCTTAGGCTGCCCGTCTCTTCCGTTAACTACATGTGCCATTATTTACCCCTTTGCTATCGTGATCTCTTTTACTTTCAGCTTGGTCGCACCCTGCCTGTGGCCTATCTTCTTCTTTTCGCTTTTGCGTTTTTTGTATTTGAAGGCCACGACCTTCGGCTGCCTTATCTGCCCCAGTACTTCGCACACCACGTGCGCGCCTTTAAGATAGGGATCGCCGATATGGACAGCGCTCTCTTCTTTTACGAGGAGCACCTTATTCAGTTTTACCTCGCTCCCATCTTTCGCTTTCAATAGCTCAGTCAAAAATATGTCATTTTTGGCTACTTTGTGCTGCTTTCCGCCTGCTTCGACTATTGCGTACATTTATCCTACCCCCTTAAATTAAGAGAGATACTATATCACAGCGTGCGATTCCCGTCAAGTGGTTCTCTCTTCGATCTTTATATCTTCAAGATGAAGATTCGCGTCTTCGATGATGCGTATCGTCTTCCTGAACCGCCTTTCCAGCGGTTTTACCATGTTCCTCTCCGGGCCTGAGCAGTAATAAGCAACGTCGGGATGCATGGAAACAAATACTTCGCGAGACTTCGCGTTCTGCAAAAAGCTCTCCAGTTTTCTCATAAGCTCAATCGAGATCGTCGCGACCGATTTTATCATGCCTCTGCCGTTGCAATAAGGGCACTTCTGGTAGCTCTTTCCTTCTATGCTCTTACGCACCCTCTGGCGCGTCATCTCGACAAGGCCTATGCTTGAAATATTAAGTATCTTCGTCTTTGCCTTATCGTCCTCGAGATGTTTTTCAAGCATTTTAAAAACTGCTTTTCTATGGCCGGGGTATTCCATATCTATGAAATCTATTATGATTATCCCGCCCAGATCGCGCAGTTTCAGCTGCCTGGGTATCTCTTCGGCAGCCTCAATGTTGGTCTTGAAGACCGTATCTTCGAGGTTGCGCTTACCTACGAACTTCCCGGAATTCACGTCTATGGCGAGAAGCGATTCGGTCTGGTCGAATATCAGATAACCCCCGCTCTTTAACTGGACGATCCTGCTATAGATCTTATCTATCTGTTTCTCAACCTCGAACTTTTCGAACAAGGGAACGCGATCGTCGTAAAATTTTAACCGGTTGCGTAAATGAGGCGCGAGTATCCTAAGAAATCGCGAGATCCTTTTATAGTCGCCCCTCGAATCAAGCTCCAACTTGGCCACGTCATTAGTGAATATGTCCCTTGCCACCCTTAATATAAGATCATATTCGGTATGAACAAGATGCGGCGGCCTGGCGCGCCTGGCTCTTACTTTGACATGGTTCCACAAGCTTATCAGGTAGCGCGATTCTCTCGCAAAATCTTTCTGCGTCGCGCCCTGGGCAGCGGTCCGGACGATAAAACCTACGTCTTTAGGCAGCCTTAATTCCTCCAGTATCTTCCTTATCCGGTCGCGTTCTTCGCGCGACTCTATTCTTTTCGATAACCCTATGTGGTTGTCGAACGGCATGAGCACTAGAAAACGGCCCGGTATGCTTATGTGGGTCGTAAGCCTCGCCCCTTTTGTGCTTATCGGCTCCTTCACTACCTGGACGAGTATTTCATCGCCCTTCTTGAGGAGCTCGCTTATCGAAGGCAACGGTTTCTTCTGTTCCGCTTCCTTAGCCTCTTCTTCACCGGGGGTCTCTCCGAGCAGTTTTTCGTAACTCGTCGGGTCGCTCACCACATCCGTGACATAGAGAAAGCCGTTCTTTTCAAGCCCCAGGTTCACGAACGCGGCGCCCATCCCCGGCAGGACGGACTCAACCTTCGCCTTGTAAATATTGCCCACCAGGTTCACGCTCTCCGGCCGTTCGATATAAAATTCCTCTATCTTTTTATCGATCAGGATAGCGACCCGTTTCTCATGCTGCGTTACATTTATATATATCTCTTTATGCATACTTTAAACCATCTCCTCTGCCTTTAATACGTTCACGCCTTGCGGCAATTTCTCGTTAATTTTTTTCATGAATTCCGGCCCTTCGATATTTTCATCCATATAAAAGACCGCTTCTTCGGCTGAGCTCTCGACGCCGAGCTTCAATGCCTTCGTTATGCTTATCTTAAGGTGCGGACTATAGCCTTTCGTTATTGTAACCGGCAGGTCCGCGCGGCGCGACGCCCTCTGGAAGAGCCTGATGAGGTCAAGATGCGATATAAATCTCATATCGCCGGTCTTTGAAAATTGCGTTTTTATCTTATGAGCTGGCATTTAATTCCGACTCTTAAGCCTCTTCTTTTTCGATTCCTTCTCTTCATTCTGCGTCAGATCATACATGGGAACGTAGGCCTTGTTCGGCAGCGGCACTTCCTTTATTATCTTGTCGGCCGTCATAAGATTAACCGTTATGAAAAATATCAGCTCTGTCTTCTGCTTTTCGATCTCTTTTTTGCTGACTAAGAGCCCGAGATAAGGGACGTCCCCCAGGAGATCTCCTATAATAGGAAGTTTTTTGCGCGTATCGACGTTATTCTCTTTTATCATGCCTCCTATAAATATCGTATCACCGTCCTTTACCATTACTTTGGTCTTGGCTATCCTCGTCGAAAATACAGGCGCAACAACACCGCTTGCTGCATCGAGCGTATCATAACGCAAGAGGTCGCTTATTTCGGGAGCAAGATCTATTACGATCTCGCCGTTGTCATTGACATGAGGAGTTACTTTCAGTATTACCCCGAGATCCTTGGCTTCATAGCCGGTTATCTCCATCTTTCCGGTCGCCCCGTTCCTTTCATACTTGGGCAGATTGAGGGTCTGGCCCACGTTGATCAGGGCCTCTGTATTATTCAAAGTGGCAATCCTGGGATTAGAGACTATGTCGGTATTAGCCCTCGTTTTTATCATTTCAAGCACAGCCTTAAATTCCGTAAAATCGAGTGTCCCGTATGTGAACTGATCTGCCAAAGCAAACGGAAAAGCTTTAGTACCACCCGGCGTGCTGGGAAACTCTGCAGGGGTGGCAGTCGTCGCAACGCCGCTACCAGTCGTTACTGCTGTAGTACCGGTCTGCACCTGCGGGAAGAATTCGCTGCCGGCCTGATCTTTACCAAGCCCGACCTTAAATTGTTCGAACGGCAAAGTTATCGGACGCTTGGCTCCTGATGCCGATATCTTCACATTCCAGTCGATACCAAGCCTCTCGTTATTATCAAGGGCAGTTTCGATGACCCTTGCCGTTATGAGGACCTGTGACGTCTTCTTATCCAGGCGCTCGATGACCTGGCCTATCTTATACAAATTGGTCGGGATGTCGGTAACGAGAACCGTGTTGGTCCTGTCGTCATACATGACCTTCCCCCTGTCGCTGACTATTCCTTTCAGCGCATCGACAACGTCTTTTGCTTTACTGTAATTCAAGGGAAAGACCTGGGATACAAGCTCTTCCTGCTTCAGTTTGTCTACGGTCACAACCCTGATTATATCCCCTTCTCTCTCATAAGCAAATCCGTAATTCCTGACTATGATATCGAGCGCTACTTTCCACGGTTTATTAGTCAGCTTCAGATCGACTATACCTTTGACGTCCGGGGCTGGCACTATATCGACGCCCGAAACCTCGGCAATATAAGCAAGTATGGTCTTGATATCCGCGCCCTTAAAATTAACAGTGACATTCCCCGGCCCGACAGCGGGGGCCGTTTCGGCGGAGACCTCAGATACCGCTTCTGCCTGCTGCTGGACAGCCTTTTCTTCCGGAGCCGCAGCGGCCTTTTCAGCGGACGCAGCGGGCGGCGGCACGGCCTTCCCCCCTACTGCTGTTTTCTCGGGCGCCTTTTCACCGTTATTTTGGCCTTGCGCGAACGACACCCCCGAAGGCATTACTATCAAACCTGCAATCAGAAAAAAAACAATGATTTTAGTGGCCACTCTTCTGTCCCCCTTGTTCGGATAATTTCAAAGTATAAGGTTTATTGCCAATCACAAGATCCACCGTGTTGGCAGTGATCTTCTTTATCTCTATCTCGCCGATCTTCCGGCCGGCCTTGACCATTTCGCCATTTATGATCGCTGTATTCTTCCCGCCAGAACCCAGGGCTATCCCCTCAAGTTTTAGATCCTCGAACGACGTTATATCGATAAGGCTCGTGGCGGCGCTCTTATCCTGGCCCACTAACGGCACAAAAGGATCCCGTTTCCCGTGAGATCCATATTTAAAATCTTCCGCTACGGTAAACGCAACAAAGAATAGTAGATTTATCAGAATAACAAGCATTATTGTTCGTCTAATCATTTTCGGCTTCATTTTCCCTTTGTCAAAATATAAGTTAAAACCAAAATTTCAACATCGTGTCTCTTGGGAGACTGTTTGTTCGATCTTATGCTGATGTCCACTACCTTCATAAAACGTTCAGCGTTCTCGAGGTTAGCGACGAAAGCCCCTAATTCATGATACCCGGATTTCGCGGTTATGCGTATCGGTATCTCCTGGTAAACCTGGGCCGCGTTTTGCGCCTTCTCTTCTTTTTTTGCCACAGGCATTATGCTGTCTATCTTGACGCCGGAACTCTTTGCCATAGCCGACAGGTTCTCCAGAAGCGTCGGTATCTCCTGCTCGGCAGGGAGCATACGCTCGTAACTATCGACCTTTTCTTTATATGACAGGATAGCATGTTTGAATTTTGGGACATTCAGTATGTCTCTCTTGGCATTCTTCAGGTCCGCGCCTTGCCGGCTCATCTCTATAACAACGTGCACTACGCGTGTCACCTGAGGCGTCAGTATGAAATTGAAATAAACTATTACCAGCAATACTGCCATCAGAACCAAAAATATCATTATCTGTTTCTGGTTCTTTTTAAAATCTATCTTTAATAAACTTTGCAGATCTGGTATTTGCATCTATTTGATCAATCCTTATGTTCACTGAACGGACAGGTGATCTTAAAATTCATGACTTCCTGGGTATCAAACTTATCGCTTTTTATAGAAACGAGCGTGATGTCGCTGAAATCCGAATAAAAATTGGGGTTGTCCTTAAGGCTCTTGATGAATTTTCCCACAAGCGCCGCGCCGCTTTCCCCCATCTGTGATGTATATCCTGACATCACCAGATAAGTTACTAATATTTTTTCGGTAGCCGCGCCTTTCCTGTTCTTCGACCCGGAAGATTTATCGTTTGACTGGGCCGCCCGTTCTGTCATCTTGCTTTCAAGGGAGAGCTCGCTCAGCCATACCCCGGGCGCCATGGAATCGCTGAGGTCGCTCAGCTTTCTGGCCCAGCTGAAGCGTTTGACCATAAGGCCGTTAATGGCAGTGACCTTGCGCGTTATCGACTCACTCTGAGCGCGCAGATCGTCGGCTTCTTTTTTTTGGGGCAACATCACATCATATTTTTTGGCCAGGGAATGGACGCGTATTTTAGCATATATTCCAGTGGTAAATAAAAGCATGTGGAAGGCTATAAGGGCCCCCACTGAGATCAAAGCCCACCTGAGGGCCGGTATCTCTTTAACTAATGTCCGGATGCTCTTCAAGTTAAAATTTGAAAGATCTACGCTGGAGAGGTCGGCGGGTTTAAAACGCTGGACCTTCTTTTTTTTCCGAAGCTCTTCCGGCAGCAGGTTTATTTCTATCATCTTCGCGTTACCTCAATACCAATCCCGAAGCTACGGCAAATGAGCTCTTCGAGTTTTCCATAAATTTGACGTCAACGCCGCTCGAAGCGGCATCCAGATACTGAAGAGGATTCCAGGCTATGGGTTTCGACGCAAAATTCTCTACAAATGCCTCGGCCAGGCCTGCGAGATCATTCGCTCCGCCCGATATGTATATTTCGTCTATCCCCATGCCTCCCTGATTTTCATAATAACTGAATGACAACCTGACCTCGTCCATAAAGTTAGATAATACTTGTTTGGCGTAATTCATAGCATCCGGTTTATTTAAAAAATCATTTGCGCCGATGGCCACATCTCGCGCGAAATATATGGAAGGCCCTCTTAATATGCTTAAGTTTGTAGCGGATGCTCCTACGTTCAACAGGGCAAAACTTTTGGTCGCGTCCAAAGCCGGGAAATTTTTCAAAAATGAATTCGCAAGCGCAAAGGCATCGACATCGACCATAGTTACGGAAAGGCCGGCCTCTTCAACGGCCTTGATCCTTGCTAATACATAATCCTTTTTAGCTGCCGCCAGCATTATATTGACCTTGTTCTCCCTGTCGCTTTTGCTCAGGACCTGAGAATCCAGTATGCAGTCTTTTATGTTGAACGGTATAAATTTTTCCGCCTCGAACCTTATGGCATTTTTAAGATCTTCGTCCCTCATTTTCGGCATGGTTATGAAACGGACCAGGACGTTAGGGCCCGACACAGAGATAATTACATCGCCTAGCGGTATTTTGGATTCTTCGAAGAGAGCTTTTATGGAGTCGCTGAGGTTAGTTTTGGCGCGATCCGGGATCTTCTTTAAACCTATCGACGTAAGCCGCGGCTTATCAGAGAATGAGGCCGCCACGACCTTAATGGAATCAGCCCCTATATCAAGCCCGACCTTGTTCTGGACTTTAGCTTGAGCTCCTGACTTGGGATTAAAACCTATCATTTATCTCCTCAAAAGCGCGCCCGGCGCGCGTCACTCCGGCAGCACATGGCCTATATCTGCCCTGCTGCAGGTGACCTGCGGCTTGCTGCCGGTCGCGTGTATCGAGTATTCGCCGCCCGACGGACAAACAGGCTTGTCTCCATGAAAATAATTATATATCTCGTCTTCCTGGGAAGCGGACGGGACCGTTCCCTCCGGTATGTCGTTATCGATCGCCCAGCGGTCGATGGCGCTGTCTATCTGCTTCAGATTATTTATACACACGTTTTTAGCGGAGGTCTTGCCTGATTTGAAGTAATTTGGGACAGATATTGCTAGGAAGATCGCGATAATCGCTACCACGATCATTATTTCGACTAATGAGAAGCCCCTGTGTGAATAGATCGGCATTATCCTTTTTGCATAAAATTATATAATATATATTATTTAGTATAATTTACCATACATACGCCTGCTTGTCAAGATGCGTTGCGAAGACGAATAAAAAAATTCGGCTCTCTTAGAGATTATCCAAGAGAGCCGAACCGCTTGTTATTGACTAGCGGCTATTCCGTTTTTTGTCGGATTACAGCTTATGGCCGGTTATACCATTAGGACAGACAGGGTCTGCGCTAACAGCCGGTATCGCGTAAGTAGACGTACCGCATTTCGGCCATGATTTGATGTAATCGGTAAGCGCCGCTGTGTTCGCCGGAGTATCTGTACTCTCCGACCCTTTATCGATCGCCCATACCTGCACTGCGCCCTGTATCTGTTTCAGGTTAGCTATGCAAGCATTGGTCAGCGCTTGAGTTCTTGCTCGGACAAAATTCGGAATGGCTATCGCTGCCAATAAACCAATAATTGCGACTACTATCATTATTTCTACAAGCGTAAAGCCTTTCCTATTCATCTTCATCATCATATAAATCACCTTCCCTTCCCCCAAGATTGGGTGCTTTTTCCCATAAAAAAAACTCCAAAAGACCATTCTAGACACTAAGTCTATTGCCTTATTTCTAAGGCCGCTGGTCTACTTGGAGCGAAAACGGGATAAATTAGTATAATTACTGTCTTTTCCCCTGTCTGCTTCCTTTCGACCTTTATATAGAAAGTATACCCTATGAATTGGGTATTGTCAAGATAGCCTGCTTGAAGTGCTACGAAGCTCCATTAGGCCTTTAAGAATAGTAGCGAAGTAGACTATCCGCCTAATACGGACGTAAGTTTGAATATGGGCAGGAACATGCATACGACGATCGTCCCTACTACAATGCCCAGAAAGGCTATTATGAGAGGTTCTATAAGGCTGGTAAGCCCCACTACGGACGCATCTACCTGTTCATCGTAAAAATCCGCTATTTTCGAAAGCATCTTTTCCAGTTCGCCGGATTGCTCACCGACAGAAACCATCCTTGTCACCATTGACGGAAATATCTTGGACCTGCTTAACGGCTCGGCTATATTTTCACCTTCGCGGACGTTTGCACGGACACTGTCTATGGCAAGTTCAACAACTTTATTGCCCGATGTCTTTCCCACGATCTCAAGCGCCGCAAGAATAGGGACTCCGGATTTTATAAGCGTGGAGAGCGTCCTCGCGAATTTGCTTATCGCAACTTTCCTGAAGAGTATTCCGAATATGGGCAAGTTTAACAAGATACCATCTACGCGCGTCCTGCCCTTTTCAGTGTTTATATACCTGTTCAGCGCGAAACCGGCGATTATTAAACCTATAATGATACCAAAGATATATTTTTGGATAAATTCACTGACAGCTATAAGCACAGCGGTAGGCACCGGTAGGTCCGCGCCAAAACCTTCAAATATATTTTTAAATACCGGGACGACCTTCCATAGTAAAAGAATGGTTATGGTGAGCGCCATGCCGCTCACTACGGCCGGATAGATAAGCGCTGATTTGACTTTTTTCTGAAGGGCGCTGGTCTTCTCCAGATATTCCGCCAGCCTGTCCAGTATCTCATCGAGCATACCGCTCGATTCGCCGGCCTTGACCATATTTACGAATAACGCCGAAAATGTCTTTTTGTTCCTGCCTAAAGCGTCGGACAGGCTTGTGCCGGTCTCCACATCATTGCGGACGCCGATTATCATGGCCCCAAACGTCTTATTATCCATCTGTTCTCCCAGTATATCGAGAGCGCCAACAAGAGGTATGCCGGCATCGACCATTGTCGCAAGCTGACGGGAAAATATGACCAGGTCGTCGATCTTTATCTTCTTCTTCATAATACCGAATGACATTGCGTTCTTGGCCTTCTCTGCAGTCTCTTCGAGAGAAATAATAATGAGGTCTTTCTTCCTGAGAAAGTCTATCGCTTCGGCGCGGTCTTTAACCTCTATCATGCCCGTTATGGTCGTCCCGTCATGGTCCTTGGTCAGATATTTGAAAGTCGGCATCTTTAATCCTCCGAAGTTACTCTCATTACTTCTTCTAAAGAAGTAATACCGCTCAGAAAATTTTCTATCGCGTTATCATACAGTGTCTTCATCCCCTGATGCTTGATGGCGTGATCTTTTATCTCATCGCTGCCGGATTTTCTCATTATCATATCTCTTACTTTGTCGTCTATCAAAAGCGCCTCCAGTATCCCGACCCGGCCGTAATATCCGGTATTGCCGCATCGCTGGCATCCGCGTCCTTTAAAAAACACCTTGTGCCCTTTTTTAGCCAGCTCATCGGCATTCATTCCCGCCCGCTCCAGCACGCTCTTCGGTATGGCTACCTCTTCTTTGCAGTTTGTGCAGGTCTTTCGCATTAACCTCTGCGCCGACGACAGCACAAGGCTCGATGCCACCAGGAACGGCTCAACGCCCATATCTATGAGCCTGGTTATAGCGCCGGCAGAATCGTTAGTGTGCAAGGTGCTCAAAATAAGCTGCCCGGTCAACGATGCCTTAATGGCTATATCGGCAGTCTCGCCGTCGCGTATCTCTCCGACCATCACTATATCGGGGCTCTGTCTTAAGACCGATTTCAATCCGCTCGCGAAAGTTAATCCTATTTCAGCCCGCGCCTGTATCTGGGTGATGCCTTCCAGCTCATATTCAACCGGGTCTTCCAGCGTTATTATATTGCGCTCGGGCGCATTCAGCTGATTTATGATCGAATAAAGCGTCGTCGACTTCCCGCTTCCCGTCGGGCCTGTCACCAATATCATCCCGTAAGGCCTGGCGAGCGCGGCGTTGAACGTATTCAACGGACCGGGCAAAAAACCGAGCTTGTCCAGGCCGGTGCTCAAAGCAGACTTGTCAAGCGCTCTCATGACGACCTTTCCGCCGAATGCGGTGGGAAGTATCGAGACTCTGAAGTCTATCTCCTTGCCTTCAAAGGCTATCTTGAAACGGCCGTCCTGCGGCATACGCGTTTCCGTAATGTCGAGCTTTGACATTATCTTGAGCCTTGCAATAACCGCGTTCTGGTTCTTCTTGGGAAGGGTCAGGGCTTCATGCAGGTTTCCGTCAACCCTATATCTGACTCTCAGGAATTTTTCGCAAGGCTCTATGTGAATATCGCTGGCACGCTGTTTCATGGCTTCATTCAATATCAGGCTGACGACCTTTACTATGGGCGCCTTCTGGCTCTCTTCCGCGATCTCGCTTACGTCAATCTTCTCTTCCTCTTCACTTACCTCAATATCCAATTCCTCGGAAGGCATATCTCCCAATATCTTCGATATTTCCTGCGCATGAGCGCCGTAATAATTATTTATGGCGTCTTTTATATCGTTTTCCGTAGCTAAAACAGGGTCTATCTTAAAATGCGTGGCCGCTTTCACATCATCGATGGCAAATATATTGAACGGGTCTGACATCGCGACTGTAAGAACGGTCGCTATCTTCGAAACGGGTATCAGGGAATATTGCCTGGCGATCCTCTCGGGGATCAGGTCCATAAGGGTTTTGTCGATCTTATATTTTGACAAATCGATGGGAGGGATATTAAGCTGATGTGACATCACGACCATAAGGTCTTTCTGTGAAATATAACCTTTGTCGACAAGTATCTTGCCGAGGCTGCCGCCGGATTTTTTCTGGATCTCAAGAGCCTTCTCCAGGTCTTTTTGCTTGACCAGCTTGCCGTTTACAAGTATGTCTACCAGTTTTTCTTTGAAGGATTCTACCATTTTAAGGCGTCTCCATGTCTTGATCGCCTACAGTCACGCGCAGCACTTCGTCGAGGGCCGTTATTCCGTCCAGAACGAGCCGCATGCCGTTCTCTCTCAAGGTCTGCATCCCCTCTTTTCTTGCCTCTTCCCTTATCTGATACTCCTGGGCGTTCTCCAATATGAGCGATTTTATCTTCGGGCTTAACGAAAGCACTTCCAGCAATCCCACTCTTCCTTTATATCCGCTGTTTAAACAAGCGGGGCATCCTTTGCCCCGGTAAAAGACGGGCTTGGCTTTGTCCAATTTTAAATTCAGCCTTTCGCATTCATCCTTCGGCAGCTCATACGGAGCTTTACAGTTCTGGCAAACTTTTCTCACGAGCCTTTGCGCTCCGACGAGTATCAACGACGACGTGATCAGGAACGGCTCAACGCCCATATTCACAAGACGTATCACAGAACCGGTAGCTGTCGTCGTATGCAGAGTGCTCAGCACCAGGTGACCTGTCAGGGCCGCCTTTATGGCTATGTCGACGGTGTCGAGGTCTCTTATTTCGCCGATCATTATAATGTTCGGGTCCTGTCTCAATATAGACCTCAATGCGTTCGCGAAGGTCAGGCCTATATCCGGCCTCGAAGTTACCTGATTTACCCCATCTATCATGTATTCTATAGGATCTTCTACGGTAACGATATTTTTGTCGGGGGAATTGACGTTTTGAAGAATGGAATAAAGCGTCGTTGTTTTACCGCAACCCGTCGGCCCGCATATCAATATCATGCCGTGCGGCTTTAGAGCGGCCTGCTTTATGGCATCGACGGAACGCTGATCGAACCCCAGCTTATCTATATCGAGCGTTGCCTGGGATTTATCAAGCACTCTCAATGCGACTTTCTCACCGCGGCTTGAAGGCAGGACCGATATCCTGAAATCGATCTCCCTGCCGTGCAGCTTTATCTTGAACCTGCCGTCCTGCGGCAGGCGTCTTTCTGCAATGTCCAGCTCCGACATTACCTTGAGCCTGGAGACGATAGCGTTATGGAGTATCTTCGGCGGCCGCCTGCCTTCATGCAATATCCCGTCCACCCTGTATCTGATACGCAGATCGTGCTCCAACGGTTCGATCAGTATATCACTGGCGCGCACGTTGATAGCTTCCGACAAGAGGAGATTCGTGATCTTCACAACAGGCGCTTCCTGCGTCATCTTCAGGAGGTCCGATGAGCTCGCGATCCCTTCCATAAACGTCGTCGACTCCTCCAGCAGCTTCACGTCGCTCTCTTCCTGCATGCCATCCACTATTTTTTCTATGGCGGCGTGGCTGTCTTCATCATAGTAATGTCCGATCGCTTCTCTTATGTCTTTTTCGGTAGTAATGATCGGGCTTATTTTAAATCCTGTAAGCGTTTTTATGTCGTCTATCGCGAATATGTTCAGGGGGTCGGCTACTGCTAATGTGAGCGTATTCCCTATCTTCGATATAGGCATGATCTTATAATTCTTCGCCAATTTCTTCGATATCAGTTTTATAACGGAGGTGTCGATCTTGTAACGGGCCAGATTTATAGGCGGGATCCCAAGCCCCTCGCTGAGCGCTACCATCAGGTCGCCCTTCGAGACATAGCCTAAACTTATGAGTATATCGCTCAAAGAACCGCCTTTGTCTTTTTGGACTGAAAGCGCCTTATCGAGATCTTCCGGCTTGACGATCTTGCGGTCCACCAATATCTTGGTAAGTTTCTCTTTTAGACCTATTATCATTTTTTCCCGTAATATTTTTTTATGGCATTATTTATATCTGTCATAGTGCTCACAAATACCTGGACTTTGCATTTTGCGATAATTTCCACGTCCTCGACGGCCTGGTAATTAAGCGGGTTCGACATGGCTATGGTCATAAGATCACCGATCTTATCGATCGCGATCAGGTTATATTGCGTCGCAACATTTTCCGGTATCATTTTTATAGCTTCCGCGTTGATATCGTAACATTCTAGCGGGAGATAAGGAAATCCGTATTGGACGGTCAGGGCCTGCGCTATTTCTTCTTCCTTGGCGAATCCCATCGAGACAAGTATCTGGCCTATCAGGCCCCCTTTGTCCTTCTGGACCTTCAAGGCCTTCTCGAGCTGAGCTTCGCCAATGATCCCTCTTTCCACAAGAAGCTCGCCCAGCTGCTTTGTCACGATACGTTTAGACGGCGGCATTATATCCTTACCTTTTGAACAGCCTGTTCAGATCTTCGGGGTCCGTCGATCTGTCAACGGCTTCTTCGTAAGATATGATCTTGTTCTGACAAAGTTCATAAAGGGCCTGGTTCATCGTCTTCATCCCGTCTTTCTGGGACGTCTGGATAATGGAATATATCTGATGCAGTTTCGATTCCCTGACAAGGCTGCGCACGGCCGGCGTCACTATCATCACTTCCGTGGCGAGCGCCCTGCCCGTTCCCTTGGCCCTTGGGATAAGTTGCTGCGACAGGGCTCCTACCATAACAAAAGAAAGCTGGGTGCGTATCTGCTGCTGCTGATAGGCCGGGAAGACGTCTATTATCCTGTTTATAGTCTGCACGCAATCGGAAGTATGAAGCGTGGCGAAAACAAGGTGTCCGGTCTCCGCGATGATGAGCGCAGATTCTATCGTCTCGAGATCGCGCATTTCGCCTATCAGTATGACGTCCGGGTCCTGTCTCAAAACGTGTTTCAGCGAGCCGCCGAATGAGTGGGTATCGCTGTAGACCTCTCTCTGATTGACTATAGCTTTTTTATTTGTATGGATAAATTCTATCGGGTCCTCTATCGTAACTATGTGACATGCGCGGTTTGAATTTATCCAATCTATCATCGAAGCAAGGGTCGTGGATTTTCCGCTTCCGGTCGCGCCGGTAACTAAGACCAGCCCTTTCGGCCTGTTGCAAAGATCGATGACCACCTTGACGGGAAGTCCGCATTTTTCGAACGGCCATATCTCATTGGGTATCAGCCTTATCGACGTGCCGACAGAGTCCCGCTGCCTGAATACATTGACCCTGAAACGCCCGAGGTTCTGTATGCCGAATGCCATATCCAGCTCCAGATCGCTTTCGAATTTTTCTTTTTGGCTGTCCGAGAGCATGCTATATATAATATCCTTGGCATCCGCAGGAGACAATACTTTGTCGTCTATTGGGACAAGCCTTTCGTCTACCCTGAGAGAAGCGGGCGCGCCTGCGGTTATGTGCAGGTCGGACGCCTTCCTCTCTACCATCAATTTCAGTAATTTATTTATGTCATGGACCATTATTCTCTCTCCTCTTTAGATTATGATCTTGTTCGTCCCTGAAGCGCGCACTTCTTTTATGTTGGCGATCGCTTTCCTGAAAAGCTCATCCGATGTGGCACCGTCGATCGGGTTTTCGCTTACCCCACCGGTAACTGTTACAGCGGCCTTGCCTTCCCGCAATAGATTCGTGCTTTCGATTTTGCGCTTAACCTCTTCCGCTACGAAGGCGGCCTCGCGCTTATTCTTTTCCGGCAGGAGCATCGCAAACTCATCTCCGCTTATCCTGGCGGCTTTTCCTACCGCCGTTGTGCTTTCCTTTATGACCTTTGCTATCTTCCTCAATGCTTCTTCCGTCTGCAACTCACCGTGCACCTGGCGGAAATTCTTAAAATTGTCTATGCTGAAAACAATAAAAGCGCACGGCCTCTGATAGAATATAGCGCGTTTTATCTCCTCTTCAAGTCTCGCAGTTATAAAGTTCTTGTTATAAAGTTCGGTCAGGTCATCTTTTATAGCCAGCTCCTCCGCCCTCTTGTTGAGGATATCGGTTTCTATGGCTATCGTCAGCTGCTTTGCAAAAACCTTGACAAGGTCGATGTCGTCGGTCCTGTATTTAAAATCATCGTTCCTATTACCTACGACAAACAACGCAAGGTTGCGCCTGCCCGAATATACGGGAATAGCGAGAATATTCGTCACGTTGTATGCTTGCCTGAAGTTCTCGATCTCTTTTGTCGCTTTTACTCCTTTGTCTATGGAATATATCTGATGCGCATCTAATAGCTTATCCAGTATGGCGGGGCCGTTTTCTTTTAAAATGAGCTCGGTCAGGCGTTCCTTATCCAGATTATAAGAAACCCGCGCTACAAAATCACCTTTATCATTCGGCATGTATAATACGCCGAAACCCATATCGAATATCATAGACGCCTTTTCCACTATAAGCTCCAACAGCGCATCGATCTGCAATGAAGAAGATGAGATGATCTCCCCTATCTGCAACAGGCTAGACAGCGCCAGCACCTTTTTATGTATATCGACGTTTATATCCCTCATCCTCTGTCCGTAGCCTTTCAGCTCGTCTATGTTTGTCTTTATCCTTTGCGTCATGGAGTTGATCGAGATCGCCAGGTTCCCGACCTCGTCATCGCTGGCTATAGATATGGACTTGTCATAATTTCCGCTTGCTATTATCTTCGCCTCTATTGCCATGTCGATGACTGGGTCGACGAGGCCCTTGGCGAGCAACAACCCTAAAACAGCGACAAGCAGGGACGCGAGTATTATCATGCTGACAGTTATTATATCCTCTAATTGAGGGAAGAGATAAGTTGATACTATATAAGTCGCGGCGAGGAGAGGGATTATGGACATCAGGCTGAAGGCGATGAGAAGTTTATGTCTTAAGCCTTTATTGGCTAAAGTGAATTTCCCGAAGACTGCCATGTGGGCCTCCTTAAGGTCATTATTATGTTATAAACGAAATATTATCGATATTAATTAGATATTATGAAAAAAGTATACTATATATATCGGGGTTTGTCAAATAATGGGGTTTTGGCATGCTTTAAAAATACTTAAAAGTATCTCTTTTTTTAGGCCTACATCTATGAAATCCCATGGCAAGACCTCATCCATCTCTCTTGTCCGGTAAACGTAAAAATCCGCGTCAATGCCTGAGCTTCTAAACGCGCTTGCCCACGTATTAAAATCGAAGACATCCTGCCAGCCATCGAATCTCGCTCCATTCTTCCACGCTCCTAATATGGCATCAGACACCCTTCTGTCCCCTCTCGATAGTACCGCTTCGATATAACTCATCTTAAACGGGTGGAAGGAGAGTTCCGTCAGGCGCGATCTCATGTTATTTCTTAACAAAGTTCTTTTTCCCTCCAACTCTTCCGCTCTGTCCATTGCTTTCCACTGGAACGGCGTATGAGGTTTCGGCACAAACGCATTGATACTGACAGCCACCGCAGCAGGCTTATGGTCGACCTGTCTTTTCAATTCAGATATCTTATGGACAAGCTCGGCGATATCCATTATGTTTTTTTCGTTCTCGCCGGGCAGGCCGATCATGAAGTATAATTTGACGCGCTTCCATCCTCGCTTGAACGACTCCATCGCCGCAAGAAATAATTTTTCGATGTCTATATCTTTGCGCAGCACCTTTCTCAGATCCTCGCTCCCGGCCTCCGGGGCAAATGTAAGCCCGGCCTTTTTCACCTTGGATATCAGATCCGGCAGCTCTTTTGCGATGCCTTCTATCCTCAACGATGGCACCGATATCGACACGTATTTTTTACTGAATTCTTTATTCAATTCTTCTATGACGCCCATGATGCACGAATAGTCGCCGCTCGAGAGAGAAAGAAGGGATATCTCATCATAACCCGTCATCGCGTATGCCTCTTTTGCCAGCTCCAATACAGCCTCTTTTGATCTTTCGCGGCACGGCCGGTAAGTAGCGCTCGCCTGGCAGAAATTACATGCGTGTTTACAGCCGCGCATTATCTCGATGGCTATCCTGTCGTGAACGATCTGGACGTTGGGGACTATCTGCTTAGTGGGATAGAATGCCTTGTCGAGATCTTTAACTATTCGTTTTTCTATTTTTGCGCTAACGCCGTCTTCGGCCGTCGTAAACCTGCTTATCGTGCCATCGTTATTATATTCGACTTTATATAGCGACGGGACATAAACTCCTTTTATCTTCGCAAATTCTTTTAATATTTTCCCGCGTACCCCGCCCCCCGCACCCCGCATTTCTTTATATGCATCGATCAACTCCGCTATCACTTCCTCCCCATCACCAATGATAAATGCGTCAATAAATTCCGCCATAGGTTCAGGATTATAGCAGGACGGTCCTCCGGCGATAATTATGGGATCGTCATCGCTTCTCGCCGAGGATCTTACGGGAATCCCTCCGAGATCAAGGATGTTCAGGACATTCGTATAGCCAAGTTCGAACGCAAGGCTGAAACCGATAATGTCAAATTCTCGTATAGGTTTACGCGACTCAAGGCTGAAGAGGCTGATATTATTTTCACGTAAAACTTTTTCGAAATCCGGCCAGGGCGCAAAGACCCTTTCGCAGAGACAATCGTCGCGATCATTCAGTATGCCGTAGAGTATCTTCATGCCGAGATAACTCATCCCCACTTCATACGTATCGGGAAACGCGAGAAGCACCGTTGTCCTGGCGTCGGTCCAAACCTTCTTGACGGCATTCCATTCCCCGCCGATATACCTTCCGGGTTTTCGCACCGTCAGTAACAATTCCTCTAATTTTTTATCCATAACCCAATTCCTAAATTTTTGCGGGTCCTGCCGCGGCTTCGCCTTTTGTTTTAGGGGCTGTGTCCCAGGAAATGCGCGTACCACCATCGGAAAGCACCGACCCAACCCCGTACCGCCCCATCAGACAAAAGGCTGGAAGCCGCGTCACCCGTAAAAATTTTCCCTAGAACGTCGAGCGGCGCATGCCGACATTCAGCAAGAATCCGACCGCGACGAGCGTCGTAATGAGGCTGGAGCCGCCGTAGCTTATCATGGGAAGAGGAATACCGACAACAGGCATGAGCCCTATCGTCATGCTTATATTTATCACGACCTGGACTGCCAGCATCGACGCGATGCCCGTCGCTATGGCTCTCCCGTAAGCGTCGCTCGTCTGCGAAGCGATTATCAATGCCCTCTGTATGATGAAGAAATACAGAAAGATCACAACGATCGCGCCAAAGTATCCCCACTCTTCACCTATTACCGAAAATATGAAATCGGTATGTCTCTCCGGAAGAAAATTCAGCTGGTTCTGTGTCCCAGCCAGCCATCCTTTTCCGAATAGCCCGCCTGAACCGACCGCTATCTTCGACTGTATGATGGTATAGCCCGCGCCGAGCGGATCGACATTAGGATTTATGAATACGAGCAGCCGCTGCCTTTGGTATTCGCGTAAGAAATGCCAGAACACCGGCATCGCAGACAGGCCAAGGACCAGCATTCCTATCAGATATTTGTATTCAACGCCGCTTACAAGCAATATCGAGAAAAATATCGGCAACAAAAGAAGCGCCGTGCCAAGGTCCGGCTGCAGCAGCACAAGCACGAACGGCACCGCCAGTAAAATGCACGGTATTATGAGGTTTGTGAAATTTTTCATCGAGTCTTTTTTCGTCCCGACGTAGCATGATAAGGCAAGTATCAGATTAAGTTTTATGAATTCCGACGGCTGGAACGCGAATCCGCCTATCGAGAACCATCTTTGCGCGCCGAGCCTCACGTGCCCAAGCACCAGGACCAGGGCAAGCAGGCCTATGTTTATTAAGTACAGGATATAAGACAGGTCTATAAACCTTTGATATGAAATTTTTATAATGATGATCAGCAATATGATGCCTATAGCCATTGAATTGATCTGTTTCAATACATAGCTGTCATTAAATGACAGATCTTTGGCCTGGGTAGCGCTATGTATCGTGGCCAAGCCTATTATGAATATCAGGAAGGTCACCACAAGCAAGGTTTTGTCAAAATTTTTGAATAATCTTTTATCTGTCATGATCTTATATCAAAATATCCCTTTGTTTTAGCTTCCTCGAAAATTCCATGGCCGATCTCGGCCGGTTCCAGGCCGCCGTGGCCGCCCTGCTCCAGGAACACGACAATGCAGATCCGCGCGTTGTCATACGGCGCAAAACCCGCGAACCACGCATGGGTCTTGCCGTGCGGATTCTGGGCGGTGCCGGTCTTCCCCGCGACGATCAGGCCTTCAACCTTCGCCCGTTTGCCGGTCCCATTCTCGTCATTGACGACGTCGAGCAGCCCGCCCCTTATTGTATTAACTGTGCCGGCGTGAAGCCCGATACTATTTATTTTTCCCGAAGGCGTATCGGTCTTGTCTATGCGCTTTACTAAATATGGTTTCACGAGACCTTTTTTATTCGCCATCACAGACATTGAGTCGAGGACTTGCATGGGCGTAACGGCAAGATACCCCTGTCCGATGGCATAGTTCGCTGTTTCGCCTTCATACCAGGCTCCTCCCATACGCATCTTCTTCCATTGTTTACCGGGGGCTATGCCCTTCACTTCATCCGGCAGGTCTATGCCCGTATACGCCCCATAGCCGAATAGTTTCGCGTATGACTCCAGCGCGTCGACACCGGCTGCCCTGCCGGTGTTACAAAAAAATACGTTACATGAATTCATAAGGCCGCTTCTGACATTCTGCGGACCGTGCCCCTCTTTTTTCCAGCAAGCAAGTTTCGCCCGCCCAATCCTATATACCCCTGTGCATATAAATTCAGTCAACGGCGTTATCTTTTTCGTTTCAAGCGCAGCAGATGCCGTAACTATCTTAAATACGGAACCCGGCGGGTAGAGGCCGGATATGGCCCTGTTCGACAAAGGCCTCCCTGCGTTGTCGGTTAACAACCGCCGCCTTTCGGCGGATGTATTCGGCGTGACAAAGAGATTAGGGTCGAACGACGGGTGGCTTGCGAGCGCCAGTATCTCTCCGGTGTTCGGGTCCATCACGATCACCGCGCCTTTGTGTTCGCCGAGCAATTTATCACAAGTCTCCTGCAAAGCTATATCGATCGTAAGATATACATCTTTACCGCTCTGCGGCTCCTTTAATCCTATCACCCTCGTCTGACGGCCGCGGCTGTCTACTTCGACCTGTATACCGCCGTCAATTCCTGCAAGAGAGGTGTCATAATATTTTTCTATTCCGGACCTGCCTATCATGTCCCTCATCTTATAACCGTAATCCTTGAGGCTCTCGAGCTCCTCTTCCGTGATCTCGCTCAAATAACCTAAGAGATGGCTTCCGGTCTCCTTATATATATAGCTGCGTTTGGACCTGGTCTGGATAAGAAGACCACTTATATCGAAACTTGCCTCTTCGAGCCGGATCGCCTTTTCTTTTGGTATGTCCTCCACTATCGTTACAGGCGCATACGGCCTTGAGCCGGCCCTTTCAAGCGCATCGGCTATCTCTTTACCGGACATGCCGAGCGTCTGCCGCAATACGGTTACGAGGCGAGTCCTGTCATCCAGCTCCCGGTAAATGACGGCCGCGTCAAAAGACAAGCGGTTCGTAACAAGGAGCGCGCCGTTCCTGTCGTATATATTGCCGCGCGGCCCGTCAATAGGTATGATGCGTATGGAATTATTTTTTGAGAGCGTTGAATAATAACCGAACCTTATTATCTGCGTGTAAAAAAGCCCTGCTAGGAGGAGGACAAAAAGGACGAGTATTAAGGCGACTAATATCTTATCTCTCATAGAAGCCCCTGCAGTTCCTTAAGGCCGTACATATCGATAAATTTTACAAAAATCGGGACCGCCACTATGCTGGTGTAAAGGCCGGCCGGGATAACAGAAGAATAGAAATACTCAAGATATCCCAGGTTGAGCGATCTCGAAAAGGCCGACACGAGCACAAAATGCAGGGACATGGAAAATACCGTGAAAAAAAATACAATAGCGAACTCTGTTTTTTTTGATTCTTTGAATACCTTGGTGCTGAGAAGGCCTGCAAGAAAGCCGGTCACGCCGTAGATCAGCGCATTTATCCCGAAAAAATCCAGGACAAAGATGTCGATCAATAGCCCAGCTGCCACTCCCGCCCCAAGGCCGGCGGACGACCCTAAGAAAAGCCCAAAGAATACAACGCATATGAGAATGATATCGGGTTTTGCGCCGAATATCTTTAAATGGTTTAAAATGGTGATCTGCAGAAAAAGCGCGATCAAGAGCAGGAAAAAGATCCAGCTTCGTTTTATTTTACGCACAGCACCTCTTCCAGCTTGGACAGGTCTTCCGCCGTCTTCACGACGGCGTATTTATACAATCTTCCCGGTTCCTTATCGACCTTGACCACTTCTCCGACCGGCATATTGCTGGGAAAAGTTTCTCCGAAACCGGCCGTTATGACTTTATCACCTGCCGCGACATCAGAATCTAGAGATATGTATATCATCTTGCACCGGCCGTCCGGCCTTCCCGTCAGGATGCCGCCCTGCCTGTTCCTCTGGATCATGACGCCGACTTTCGAGTTCGGATCGGTTATCAGAAGTATCCTGGACGAACGTCTGCCGATTTCGAGAACCCTGCCGATCAGCCCTTTGTTAGAGATAACGGCCTTGGACTGCCTGACCCCATCATTGGCCCCTTTGTTTATTATAATAGAATTCGACCAGTTAGATGGATCCCTTCCTATCACCTGAGCCGGCACGGTAAAATAAGGTATCGTTTTCTTGAAATTTATGAAATCCTTGAGCCTTGTATTCTCGTCGTAAATTATCTTCGTTTCGTCTATTTTGCGATTCAGGAGATTTATGCGCTCCCGCAATATCCTGTTCTCTTCCCGCAAGGAAGCGAATGGCATTATGCGGCTGAAACCGGAAGAAACGGAATTAAAAAAACCCAGGGGAAGATTCGCGGTATCAGATAGCGCTGTCCGCGTACGATTCGTAATGGTTTTGGAGGTTACTACAAGGAATACAAGAAAAGAAATTGCTATGAGGGCTTTAAATATTCTAGACTTTTGATTGCGCACATTTAACGCTCAAGTCTCGGCGTGACCGTTACCTTCTTTAAATATTTTATTTCGCTCAAAACTTTTCCCGTGCCCAGCGCAACTGCCGTCATCGGGTCTTCTGAAAGATGTACCGGCAGCCCGGTCTCTTCGGAGATAAGCTTATCTATGCCGCGCAGGAGCGAACCGCCTCCGGCAAGGACTATGCCCTTCTCTATCAGGTCTGAGGATAGCTCGGGCGGGGTCCTCTCAAGGGTGATCCTCACCGCTTCGAGTATCTGCGCAATAGGCTCTGACATAGCCTCTCTTACCTCTTCACTGGTAAGGGTAACTGTCTTCGGCAGCCCCGCAACCAGGTCACGGCCTTTCACTTCCATCTTAAGCTCTTCTTCAAGCGGGTAGACCGAACCGATCTTTATCTTTATCTCTTCGGCGGTCCTCTCGCCTATCATCAGGTTATAGTTCTTCTTCATGTAATTGATTATCGCTTCGTCAAGTTCGTCTCCACCGACCCTTACCGATTTGGAGAAGACGACGCCGGCCAATGAAATGACCGCCATCTCTGTGGTACCGCCGCCGATATCGATGATCATGTTGCCGGACGGTTCCTGTATCGGCAGGCCTACGCCTATGGCCGCTGCCATCGGCTCTTCTATCATGAAGACTTCGCGGGCGCCGGCATGCAGGGCGGAATCTTTCACGGCGCGTTTTTCAACCTCGGTAATGCCGGAGGGGATCGCTATCACTATCCTAGGACGGACGAGCGGTTTCGCGGAGTTGACCTTCTTTATGAAGTAGCGCAGCATCGCTTCGGAGATCTCGAAATCCGTTATGACGCCGTGCCTCATCGGCCGTATCGCGACGATGTTGCCGGGTGTGCGTCCCAACATCCGCTTCGCCTCTTCACCGACCGCTATGACGTTGGAGGTGCCGGCTTGGACCGCGACAACGGAAGGCTCGCACAGGACTATACCCTGGTTCTTCAGATAGACAAGCGTTGTAGCTGTGCCGAGGTCTATCCCCATATCATTGGAGAATAACCCTAATATCTCATTATATAATTTCGCTCCTGCCCGCCATATACTCTTAAGATTCATAAGTTCTCCTGTAAAATTCCTTATTGTGAGATATTAACAGAAAGCGTTATCAATGTCAATTATAAATTGCCGCTCAGAAATTTTTCTTTTCGTGGAGGCATTTACTTTTAGGCGTTGCCTCCGCTTGCCGCAAATTGGCATTAGGCATGCCAATTTGCTGTGGTAAAATTGCGATGGC
>PLNN01000029.1 GCA_003142795.1 Candidatus Omnitrophota bacterium | reverse complement strand
GGTCAAGATGGTGGACAGTCCCGGTTTTGGCCTTCACCTGGATGCCAAATCCATTGCCGCTGAATCGGCGCCGTATAAGCGGATATTTGCAGAGATGGCGCCTTCCGCCAGGCATTTTCATATAAATGATCCAGGCCTCGTCGAGGTCGGGTCAGTTGCAACTTATCACGAGACTTTCGGGATGGCCTTGCGTGAGGCGGGCTATTCGGGATATGCGAGTATCGAGATGAAGACATTGCCGGATTTCCGGAAGGTTGTAGAGCGGAGCATAGGCTTCGCTAAAAGATGCTATACCTAGAGAGGACGAAATGATATTGCCGAAAGAATCTATTCAGGACCTGACGCGGATCTCGGAGAAAGAATCTTCGCGTCTTTTTAAGCACAGGATGGATCGTAATGAAAGGACGCATCCGTTCAGCGAAGCGTTCATGAAATATCTGAAAGACGGCTTGAGCGGCGAAATGCTGATGACGTACCCGGAACCGGAGCCGCTCTACGAGGCCTTTTCCAAGTGGCTGGGAGTCGGGAGGGATAATATCCTGTTCCATAGCGGTTCCGACCTTGCCATCAAGGCAGTGTTTGAGACTTACATAAGGCCGGGCGATAAGATACTCCTGCATCGGCCGGGATACGCGATGTACCAGGTATATGCCAAGATGTTTCAGGCGGACGTGGATGCCCTGGATTATGATGCCGATCTGCATTTTGATATCGCACGGTATATAAAGATGGTGGGCGGGCAGTACCGGATGGTGGTCCTGGAAAATCCTAACGGTTTTGTGGGAGATAAACAGTCGCCGGATGATATTCACCGCCTTGTCGAGAAGGCCCATCGATCGGGGACGCTCGTCCTTATCGACGAGGCATATTTCCATTTTATCGACGAGACAGCAGCGGATCTTATCAAAAATTTCGATAATCTCGTTGTAGCGCGGACATTCTCAAAAGCTTTCGGGCTGGCCGGCTTGCGTGCGGCATATATGCTATCCGCAAGCGAGAATATCCAGAACCTTTATCGCGTCAAGCCGATGCATGAGCTGAACAGCATGGCCATATTTACGATATTAGCGCTTCTGAGACATGAGGATGAGTTCAACCATTTTATCAGGGATACCAAAGAAAGCCTCGATTATTTAAAAAGTTCCATCGATGCGCTCGGCGTTCAGACGTCGGATAGCTGCGCCAATTTTCTCGCTGCACGGTTCGGGGCATCTTTCGATTCCATTGCCCTGGCCAGCTATTTAAGGAAATACGGTTTTTTGATCAGGCGGCCGTTCAGAGAGAAGCATCTGGGGGAATGGCTGCGCGTCGGCACATTACCCATCGACTCGGAGAAGACGATGATCGGAAAGATTAAGGAGTATATGAAGTCGAACCCAGAGAAGGCGGATGCATGAAGCCGTGCGAGCTATGTGAAAGCAGAAAATTTAAGACGATAGCTACCAAAATACGGGAAGGCGACGGTGTCATCGCGCAATGTGCTAAATGCGGCTTTATAGTACAGTTCTTGCATTGGGACGAGAAGAGATTGCGGAACTACTATGAAAAAGAATACCAGATTACCAACTCGCTCATCTCTGGGAAGAGGATATCCGCCAGGGAACATTTTGAAGAACGGATCAAGACCATAGGGCCGCTATTTGAGCGCGTAAGGCCGTTTCTCTCTTCCGGCATGAAGGTTTTGGAAATAGGCGGCGGGCCCGGAGCGCTTTTGTCGTTATGCAAGCCGCTGGTAAAGAAGTGTATAGGGGTAGAGCTGAACACGGAATTCGTAAAATTCATGCAGAGAGATCTTTCTATTGAAGCATATGCGGCGGATATAAACAAGTTGCAGTTAAAAGACCGTTTCGATCTGGTCGTCATGATAAATACGCTCGACCATTTACCCAATCCGCTCGAAACGCTGACTACTATGAAAAACCTTTTGAGCGAAGGTGGGAGGATATATCTTGAAATACCGAACCGGGACGAGGCATTGAATTTCTATCTTCCGCAGCTTCAGCTGGCCGATTTCCGAAAGTTTTTTTGGCACCGTGCTCACCTGTATTATTTTACAAAAGACACGATCGCCGCGCTCTTTAATAAGTGCGGCCTGCACATTAGGACAACATGCCGTCATGAGTATACTTTAAAGAATTACATGAATTGGTATTTTACCGGCAGACCTCAACCGGGATTCGTGAGCGCTGTCTCAAAGAATGAACTATTCGGCGGAAAGAGTGATTTCGAGACACGGATGAATAAGCTCTTTGCGGGGACAGAGAAAGAGTTCAAAAAGATAATGTCTGAAACGTTTCGGGGTGATACCCTGTGCTGCATCGGCTGGCATACGGACAGTCCGAAGGCCAGGAGGAGAAGGGCGTGAGAGTATTACTACTTTATCCTAATCTTCACGGTATGAACATGCTGCCTTCGGCTATAGGGTTATTCTCCAGCCTGCTAAAGAGAGAAGGCCATGAAGTCGATCTTTTCGATTCGACGAACTGGGTCATACCCTCGGAGGAAAATTTTGACAGCGATAAAGAGAAAGAGAAAAATCTGAACGTGCGGCCGTTCGACGATTCGAAATTGCGCTCGGAGATCCGCTGTACCGATGTATTTGCGGATTTTGAAAGGAAGGTAGGAGAATTCCGGCCTAACCTTATCGCCGTATCGGTTTCAGAGGATATATTCCCGATAGGCATACAACTTCTCCGAAGGGTGAAGAGATTCAAGATCCCTGTGATCATGGGCGGGGTATTCCCGACATTCGTTCCGGAGCTGTGCCTTTCGTATGACGAGGTCGATATGGTCTGCGTTGGGGAAGGGGAACACGCGATCGTAGAGCTGTGCCGGCGCATGCAAAAGACGGAGAGATATGATGATATTGGCGGTATTTGGTTGAAGAGAGGTGACAGTATTGTGAAAAACCCGATGCCGAAACCGGTGAATATCGATGAAAATCCCGCGCTCGATTTCAGTCTTTTTGATGACTCTCGGTTTTATAGGCCTATGCAGGGAAGGGTCTGGAGGATGCTTCCCGTAGAAACGCACCGGGGGTGTCCCTATCGCTGCGCTTATTGCAATTCTCCGTCTCAATTCGATCTCTACAAAGAAAAGACGGGGGTGTCCTATTTTAGGAAGAGATCAATGCCGTCGCTCAGAAGAGAGATACTCCATTACAGGGACGACTATAAAGCGGAAGCCTTCTATTTTTGGGCTGATACGTTTTTGTCGTATAACGATAAGGAATTTGAGGAGTTCATGGAGATGTATTCCGACATCCGCCTGCCATTCTGGTGCCAGGCCTTCCCTGAGACTATAAAAGAGGAACGCATAAAGCGCCTGATGAGCGTAGGGCTGTTCAGGATAGGTACTGGGGTTGAGCACGGAAACGAGGAATTCCGGACGAGAATATTGAGGCGCAAGGTCAAGAATTCAGTAATGGTCGAAAGCTTCAAGGTTCTCAATAGGTGCGGTCTCCCTTTCAGCGTAAATAATATAATGGGTTTTCCTACCGAGACGCGGGAGCTAGTTTTTGATACGATAGAGCTTAATAGACAAATCGACGCGGACAGCGTCAATGCGTATTCGTTCAGCCCTTTTCACGGCACCCCTCTCAGAAAGATGTCGGAAGAACTGGGATATATCGACAGCCATACGGTCGCGCGTTCGCTCACGAAACCGACGTTGCTTAACATGCCGCAATTTCCGCCTCATGCGATCGAGGGCCTGCGCAGGTGCTTCATACTGTATGTTAAGATGCCGAAAGAGCGATGGCCTGATATTAAAAAAGCGGAAAAAATGACTCCTGAGGGTGACCGGTTATGGCTGGAGCTCAGGAATGAGTGCGCAGAAAAGTACATGAATTTCCAGGGATATAAAATATGAGATCAGGCTTAAGATGAGAACATTATTTATATTTGATGCATTTATGAGATCAGAAAAGGTCTTGCCACGGCTTTTCGAAGGGACAGGCAAGCTATTTTTATTTCCGATCACTTCCAAGGATTCTATCGCTGAAGGGATCACATGCAAGGCCGGGCGGTTTTGTAACGATGTCGAGGTTATAAACGTCGCCGATCTTATAAACAGGACGGCAGAATTTATTAAACCACTCTACCTCCGATTCATAGCGCAGCTTCCGCATCGGATCCGGCATGAGGGCAGGGATCTGAAAGAGATATTTGCGCTTGATGATCATGCCTCGGTATGGTGGTTTAGTCTTATTGCCGAAAAAAATCCGTATAAATCGGATTCGTTTAACACGCTCGTTCAGTTGGAATCGGTCATCCGTATCATTAAAGAGAAAAAGGCCGATAGATTAATATTCGGATGCAGGAACAGTAAACTGTATCACGCGCTGCGGGAGTACGCAAAATCGAATGCCATCGACCTCAGGATCATATCCGCCAAAACTCCGGGTGGCATGCGGGAGAAGATATTGGGATGCCAAAAATGGCCGCTCCTGCAGTCCTTCGGCCGCCTCTTATATTTCATGATCAAATACTTTATTAGGACTGCGTTTATTTACGCGCGGCTTCGCCGGTATAAAAGAGAGGTAAAGACAGGAGATCCCCTGCTTGCCATATTATATTATCCCGCCTTCGACATGGATATGGCAGAAAAGGGCATATTTAAGAACAAGCAATATGCAGGCTTGCAGGATTCGCTGGAGTCGGAAGGACGCGGCATAACATGGCTTGCGTTATACACACCTAAAGATTCGCTTACATTACAAGAATCTCTTGGCTATGCAGAGCGATTTATTAGGGCAGGCCAGTCCTTATTTTTCTTGGAAGAATTTAACTCGCCTGCCGTACAATTCAAATCCATCTTATCGATATTCAGGACGGCGGTAAATTTTTTAAATATTGAAAAGACTATTGTCGCGGCGCATACGTTCGGAGAGTACAATTTTTATAGCATATTCAAGAACGATTGGTATGCCTCTTTTGCGGGGCATGTCGGTTATGCAGGTATATCGCAATACCATATATTCAGGAGGGTCCTGGAGATATTTCAGGCAAAGAAGTGCCTCTACTTCTGCGAGATGCAGGCATGGGAAAAGGCGCTGGTATCGGCCCGGAACTCTTTAAATTGCCGGACATCGATATTCGGGTATCAATCTGGCACGGTATCCGAAATGCTTTTGATGTACTTTAATGACCCGGAAGAAGTCGCGGATCGTGGGCGATACGCCTTGCCCAGGCCGGATAAGATCCTGTGTAACGGCAGAGTGCCATATCAATATCTTAAGCGATCGGGCTGGAGAGACGAAGATATAATGATCGTGGAGGCCGTGCGGTACAACTATTTGAGAAAACATGTGAATAACCTTAGTCCGCATGATCAAAGATCGGTTATGGTGATACTGTCGATACATCCGGAGGAGAGCAGCTCTATCCTGACGATGGCATATAAAGCCCTGAAAGATATCGAAGGAATAAAATTATTAGTGCGCCCACATCCGTTTCTACCCTTCAAGAAAGTACTTGCGCTTTCGGGGATGAACAGAGAAGATCCTTTACTTGATCTTGTTACCGGTCCTGTAGAAGATGTGCTCTCAAAGAGTAAAATTGTGATTTGCGGCGAATCGAGCATGTGCATCGAAGCTCTGACTTTTGGCAGCATCGTTGTCGTCGTAGATGTTCCGGAATGGATAAACATGTCGCCATTCAAAGATTTTAAAAGTAAGCAGATCGTAAGGGTTGGTTCACCGGATGAATTACGCCGTGTAGTCATAGATAATTTGCATATAACGGAAGATGCAAAAAACGAAAGCTCTGAGGTAAAACGGGTATTGGATGAATTCTTCTATTTCAATGGAAGCTCGGATGCCCCGACGAGGATCCTGGAAGTATTAAAGGCATAGATATGAAGAGATGGTATAAATACTTGTTAAATTATGATACGGATAGAAAATTCATGCCGAAGGACGAGGCCTTTGAAGATCACAAAAGATCCATGAAGGGTTATAATTCCAGTAAAGGCTATTCTTCGAAAGAAGACTTTTTTACGGTCCACTTTCATGGCGCCCATCCAAGGCATGGGCACTACCACGGCTATCTCATCAACCGCCTTAAAAAAGAAGGCGACATACTCTCTATAGGCAGCGGCCGTTGCGTGAACGAACTATTGTTGATGGAGGAGGGGTTCGCTGTAACCTGTTCTGATCTTGAGCAGCCATGCCAGCAGGAGACGATGCAGCTGTTCCCACACCTTAAGTTTATGAAATATGATGTAACGAAAGGATCGGCCAGCCGTAAATTTGATTCTGTTATCTCTTTGAGCATGTTCTATCTATTTGACGAAGAAGAACTCCTCAGGGTTTTTAAAAACGTAAGAGATAGTCTTAAATCCGGAGGAACGTTCGTCTTTGATCCGGGCGGCGCGGAGAATAACTTGATTACCCGCATTATTGATGATATTATATGCCCGTCCGAAATGCTGATGCTGAAATTTTTAAAGAAGCTTCTCAGGCGGGAAAATTGCGTTGTGACTAAGAAACATCATGGGTGCAGGACAACCGATGCCGAAATAATATCGATAGCCAGGAGATCCGGTTTCGATTTATGCGATATGAAAAAATATGATCATTTTACCGAATTCGGGATGAGGAGTATCTTTTTCGGAAAGATGCCGAAAAAGATGGTTGAATTGTTGGGCAGGGTAGTTCCTTATATTAGAATGTTTTGTTTTAAAAAGGTCGACTCTTCCATAGATAAAATGTAAAAAGGAAAGAAAACATGAAAAAAGTAGCTATAACAACGACATCTTTCGCAAAGAGCGATACAAGGCCGATGGAGATGCTTAAAGAAGAGGGACTAGAGATAGTGGTAAATGATCTTGGCCGCAAATTGTCGAAAGATGAAACTGTCAGTTTGTGCAACGGCTGCGTGGCCATATTAGCCGGCACGGAAAACTACGGTAGAGATGTCCTCATGAAACTCGCAGGCCTCAAAGTCATCTCGAGGTGCGGCGTAGGCTTGGAGAGCATCGATCTGAAAGCGGCAAACGAGATGGGGATAGAAGTAATCAATACGCCATTCGGCCCCACGACTGCCGTCGCGGAATTGACCGTAGCCCTGATCCTCGATCTCTTACGAAAGGTCTCTTTCATGGACAGAACGGTTCGTTCAGGCGGCTGGGAAAAGATAATGGGGAGCCTTTTATCCGGTAAAAATGTCGGCATAATCGGTTTCGGCCGTATAGGAGAGAAAGTGGCCGCCTTATTAGAGCCGTTCGGTTGCAAGATAATGTATACAGACATAACTCGAGGCGCGGTCAAAAATTTTAGAAATGTGCCGCTGACGGAGCTGTTAAAAAAATCCGACATAGTTTCTATTCACGTTTCTTCGAAAGAAACGCTTATAAGCGAAAAAGAACTTATGGCCATGAAAAAAAGCGCATTGATTGTAAATATGTCGAGGGGCGAAGTCGTTGATGAGAGCGCTCTCTATCGGGCGCTGAAAGATGGACATATCGGAGGCGCCGCTTTAGATGTTTTTAACGAGGAACCTTATGGGGGGCCGCTGAAGTATCTTGATAACGTGGTGCTTACGCCTCATGTCGGCTCATATGCGCTGGAGGCGAGAATAGGGATGGAGATAGAATCGGTAGAAAATTTATTGAAAAGCCTAAAAGGAGTGAAATAAACATGAAGAAAAAGACGATAGTGTTCGGCGGTTCCGGTTTTCTCGGCAGCCATGTTGCAGATGCCCTTACTGACGCAGGCTATGATGTAGCGATATACGATATAAAGCCGTCTCCCTATATCAGAAAGACACAGACGATGATAGTAGGCGATATAATGGATGAGAAGGCGGTTCAAAAAGCTGTCGGCGGCCGCGCCTATGTCTATAATTTTGCGGGTATTGCGGATATAGATGAATCCAGCCAGAGGCCATTGGATAGCGTTAGGTATAATATACTCGGTAATTCAATTGTACTGGATGCGTCGAGAAAATCCGGTGTCAAAAGATTCGTCTTTGCAAGCTCCGTATATGTATATAGCAAGTCAGGCGCGTTCTACAGGAGTAGCAAACAAGCTTGCGAATTGCTGACGGAGAACTATCACGAAGTCTTCGGCCTGCCATATACGATTTTAAGATATGGTTCGCTCTATGGCTCGCGGGCCGATGATAGGAATTATATTTATAAACTGATAAAACAGGCCCTCACCGAAGGACGGGTAACGCGGGAAGGGGACGGCGAAGAGATAAGGGAATATATTAA
This sequence comes from Candidatus Omnitrophota bacterium, assembly GCA_003142795.1. Lineage (GTDB taxonomy): Bacteria > Omnitrophota > Gorgyraeia > 2-01-FULL-45-10 > 2-01-FULL-45-10 > FEN-1320. The sequence continues at coordinate 36,041 of PLNN01000029.1, read as the reverse complement.
TATATCCGACGCTGCTAAGGGCAGCGTGGAGATCCTATCTGATGAGTTTGTAAATCAGTGCGTGATAATCGCCGGCGATCAGAAGATGAAGGTAAAGGATCTTTTGATCATGATAAAGGAGATGCTGGACAACAAGATAAAGATCGAATATTTGCCTTCGAAAGAGAGCAGCCATTATGAGATAACTCCGTATGTTTTCATTCCGCGGGTAGCAAAGCGGATAATGAGCAAAACCTATTTTGATCTTGGCCAAGGAATATTGAGCTGTATCCATGAGATGTATAAAGAGATCAATACTCGTCCGGTTCACGAGAAAGTGGTAATAAGCGGCAAGGTAAAAAGGCGGTAGCTGAAATGGCCAGGATACATTTTCTTTCATACACGATCACGAAAAGGACGCCGGTTTATCCCGGGGACAGGCCTGTTTCCATAACCAAGGTACGGCAGATGAGAAAAGGCGATTCCTGCAACACGTCTTTAATTACGATTTCAAATCATGCGGGAACGCATATAGATGTTCCGCGCCATTTTTTCGAAGGCGGCAAGAGTATGGGGAGTTATAAATCGAGTGAGTTTATATTTAAAAGGCCTTATATGATGGACTGCCCTAAAGGTTTTAATGAAGAGATAAGAGCATCAGACCTTAAGGCGCCATATGATCAGAAGAATGCGGATATTGTAATAATAAGGACAGGGTTCGGTAAATACAGAGAGAGAGGTTCCAAAATATATTGTCATAAGAATCCTTATCTTTTGCCCGAGGCTGCCAAATACCTGATCCGTAATTTTCCTTGTCTCAGAGCGGTAGGCATAGATACCGTATCTGTCTCTTCTAAAACGAACAGTAAGACGGGAAGAGAATCTCACAGGATCTTATTGGGCAAAGGATTGCTTATAATAGAGGATATGCGGCTTCTCCGCGAGGCTAAAGATCTTGACGAGATTATCGCATTTCCGATGTTTGCGGGATGTCTCGACGGATCGCCCTGTATTGTCATGGGATTGAGATATGATTAAAGCGATCATATTCGATTTTGACGGTGTAATTGCGGAATCCGTGGATATAAAGACGGAAGCCTTTATGGAACTGTTTAAAAAAGAAGGCAAGGCTGCTGTAAAAAAGATAGTAAATCATCACCTCGTTAATGCCGGTGTGTCCAGATATGAGAAATTCAGATTTATCTACAGGGAAATCCTCAACAGAGATTTAACCGATAACGAATTTAAAAAACTGTGTGATAGATTCGCGTCTCTTGTTGTAGAAGCTGTAGTTCGGGCACCATGCGTGAAAGGCGCTAAGGAGTTTCTGGACGCATATGCCGGTTCCTATAAATGTTTTGTCGCTTCGGCTACGCCGCAACCGGAGATAGAAGAGATAATAGAAAAGAGAGGCATGGAACGCTATTTTGCGGGAATTTTCGGCGCGCCAAAAATGAAGACGGATGCCGTAAAGGAGATAGTCAGGAGTAATGGGCTATCTCCGGAAGAAGTGGCGTATGTGGGCGACGCCATGAGCGATTATGAAGCCGCCGAAAATAACAGATGCCATTTTATAGCTAGGATAAATAATAACGAGCCTATTTTTAGTGCCATAGATTGCATCAAGGTTAAAGACCTGAACGGATTAAAAGAAGAGCTGGACAAGTTATAAGGAATATTACACAACATGAAGATACTTATCACGGGCGGCACGGGACTTTTGGGAAGAGCCCTGGTCGATGCGTCGCAAGACCGTTTCGAAATGGTCGCGACCTACAAGATAGATTATAAATTGAAAGATACGGGCCGGGTTAAATACAGGAAACTGGATATTCGAGATGCGACAGAATGCAGCAAGCTTTTCAATGAGATCAGACCTGATGTCACCGTTCATACGGCGGGCATAGGCAATCCTGACTATGCGGAAAAGCATAAAAAGGAAACACGCGAGATAAATATCTCAGGCACCGCGAACGTTCTTGACAATTGCGAACGGCGCAATTCAAAATTGATTTACATATCGTCAAACGCCGTTTATAACGGCGAAAGCGCGCCATACAGCGAAAATGACAAAGCCTCACCCATAAGTTTTTACGGCGAAATAAAATTGGAAGGTGAGCGGTTTGTAAAAAAAGCTAAAATCCCTCACGCCATTGTAAGGCCGATACTCATGTATGGATGGAATTACTCGTTCGGAAGGCACAATATCGTTACCCTTGCTATTTCGAAACTCCAAAAAGGAGAGAAGATGTTCGTCTTCGAAGATGTTTATGTGAATCCTCTTTTTGCCCAAAGCTGCGCCGAGGCAATATGGCAGATAGTAGAGAAGTCTAAGTACGAGACATTCAACATAGCCGGCAAGGACAGGATGAGTATTTTTGAGCTGGTTACAAAAATGGCCGAGATCTTTAAGCTCGATGCCGGGCTTGTCGTCCCGGTCAAACAGGGCTTTTTCAAAGAACTTTTAAAAAGGCCAAGAGATACTTCATACAATACCGGGAAGATGAAGAAGTTATTAGGTCTAGAGCCCGTCTCCGTTATCGAAGGACTTCGATTAATGAAGGAATCCAGGGAATCTTAATGGCAGATAAGAAAAAGATATTCATGCTCGCGCCGAATTTTTACGGCATTGATAGGTCCATTAAATCAATTCTTGAATCATTTGGCTTTGAGGTCGTCTTGAAGAATACAAGAAACAGGCTCGGGCCCGCGGAAGCCATTTCTCTCAAAATATCGAAAATGACGCCTATTGCCGCGTCGGCGCTAAGACCCTTCCTGAAATCCTTCCTTGACAGGGACAACGAAGAGTATCTGTCTCTTATGCGGGAAATGAAACCCGATATATTTTTTGCCATAAAAGGGGAAACTATTTACCCCGAGACGCTGGCGCTTATAAAAAATGAAATGAATATACCCTGCTTAATTTACCAATGGGACTGTCCGTTCTATTCCTATGCGGATAATGCCGTGGATATCTATCGAAAGAACAATTTTGCCGGAGGGATGCATCTTTACGATCATATCTTTTCTCACGATCCTTACTATGTCAATGAGATAAAGTCCAGGGGCGCGAAAAACGTGAGCTATCTTCCGCTGGCAACCGACCCATCTCAGTACAGGGATGTCGAAGTTAGCGAGGAAGAGAGGCGGGAATATGATTTCGATATCTGTTTTGTCGGGTCGCCTTTTCCCAATCGCATAGAGATACTTAATAGTTTACGCGAGTTTAAATTAGGGGTTTTTGGCGACGGTTGGGACATGTGGCACAAACTCAGGTTCAAAAAGATCCCGGGTTATTACAAAGGGAGAGCTACGGGTGAAACAGTCTTGAAACTTTACAAGTCCTCAAAAATTGTCTTAAATATCCATAGTCCAGACGCGAAATACGGCGTGAATACGAGAACATTTGACATACCGGCCTGCGGCGCTTTCGAACTGACAGACTATAAATCCGAGATGGACAGGCTCTTTAAGCCCGGGGAAGAGATAGTGTATTATAAAAACTTAGATGAACTGAAACACCTGGTAAAATTCTATATTGAAAACCCGGAAAAGAGACGTTCGATAATTGAAAAAGGCAGGGCTAAGGTCCTGGAGAACCATACATGGCGTAACCGCATGCAAGAGGTGGTCAGGATAATCTTGCATGTATTATAAGGCTATAATATAATTATACTTCTATAAGCATGGATACTTTAAACGAAACTAAGAATACATATAGCTTGCTCTGGCAGCAGAGCGACAGTGCTGTTCCTCGAAGATGGCATTTCAACGCCATGCAGGATGTTATCCCTGAGCCTATCGTGCGGGGCAAGATCGGCATAGAGGTCGGCTCGGGGTGCGGCTATGACACCTATATAATGGCCAGGAACAACCCTTCTGTTAAGATATTCAGCATGGATATGAGCGATGGCATATACAAAACCAAAAAGCTGACCTCATCGCTTGGGAATGTTTGTCCGGTTAGATGTTCCGCATTGAACATCCCGGTAAAAGAACGCGTTTTCGATTTCGCGTATTCATTCGGCGTATTACATCATACGCCTGATCCAAAGAAGGCTCTCTCTGAGATAGCCCGCGTGCTTAAGAAGGATAGCCCGGCTTTTTTATATTTGTATGAAGACCATTTGGAGAATCCGATTAAATTCGCTGCGCTTAAAATAGTTTCTGCGATCAGGGCTATAACGGTCAGGATGCCGCCGAAAGCGCTTTACATCCTATCGTGCATGATGTCGCCTGTTGTCTTTTTAATATTTACGGTTCCGGCAAAAATACTCGGTAAATTTAAGGCGACGAAAGGCATCGCGGAACATATGCCGTTCAATTTTGGCACAGGACCTTTTTCGCTAAGAGGAGATCTATATGACCGGTTCGGCGCGCCGATCGAATACAGGTTCAGCAGAAAAGGCATGGATGCCCTCTTTGCAGAATGCGGATTTTCGAATATCCATATTACAAGGCTGCATGACACGGCGGGCTGGGTATCCTGGGGGTATAAAAATTATGAGTAAGGATATCATAAGAAATCCTATTATTGGAGAAGACCTGCGTTTTATAACGAGCGCCCGTCTCCCGTGGAAGATATTGGAAGGCAAGAACATACTTGTATCCGGCGCAAGCGGATTTTTACCGGCATATATGGTAGAAACGCTGTTATATCTGAACGAAACTCAGTTTAAAAATAAATTAAAGGTTTACGCGTTGGTCAGGGATCTAAAAAAAGCAAAAAAAAGATTTCATAATTATCGCGGAAGGTCCGACCTGAAATTTGTCGTCCAGGATGTATGCAAACCCTTGCATATCGGTAAGGCCATTCATTATGTAATTCATGCCGCAAGCCATTCAAGCCCTAAATATTACGGCAAGGATCCGACAGGGACGATAGCCGCCAATACTATAGGCACATATAATCTTCTTGAACTTGCGCGGGCTAAAAGATCCGAAGGTTTCCTTTTCTTCAGCAGCGGCGAAGTATATGGCGATATTCCCGCCCGTAGTATGCCCATTGCCGAGAATATGTACGGATATCTCGATCCGGTAGCGCTTCGTTCATGTTATGGCGAAGGGAAGCGGGCCGGAGAGACAATGTGCGTATGCTGGTTCCATCATTATGGCGTTCCTGTAAAGATAGTCCGTCCCTTCCATACGTATGGGCCGGGCATGGCGCTTGATGATGGAAGGGTGTATGCTGATTTTATTTCCAATATTCTTTATAACCAAAATATTATTATCAAAAGCAAGGGAACCGCCAAGAGAACATTCTGTTATCTTGCCGATGCCACGATCGGGTTTTTTACGATCCTGCTCAAAGGCAAGAATGGAGATGCGTATAATGTAGCCGATAAAAACGGAGAAATAAGCGTGCGTGACCTTGCGCGCATGTTAATTAAATTATTTCCTGAAAAGAAACTTGCTATAAGGTTAAATGCAAACGTAAAGCAGGCAGGCTATATAAAAAGCAGGGTACAGCGGGCTTATCCCGAAACATCGAAGGCAGAAAGCCTGGGATGGGCGCCGCGATATTCTCTCGAAGACGGTTTTGAACGGACGATCAGGAGCTTTCTATGATCGATCAATTGAATAAACTATACGGCGACTTCAAAAAGGGGCAGATCGATAAAACTTCATATGTCCGGCTTATGCATGGTATGCATAAAGTCCTATGGGACTATCGTGATTTTATCCGGAATAAGAATGTGAGCTCAATAAAGATCTCAAAAGATGGTTTGACTCTTACCACAAACGACGGCGTCACTATGATATGCGATCCGGAAGACGAAAGGACCGTTCCACTGGAGATACTTAACTTCGGCGATTATGAGATGCCTGAAATGCGGATGATACGGAAATTCTTAAATAAGAACAGCGTCATTATCGATATAGGGGCTAATGTAGGATGGTACTCATTAAGCCTCTCCAAATATGTTCCTCATGGGAGCATCATGGCGTTTGAGCCGATGCCAAGCATATTTGAACATCTGAAAAAAAATATCGAGCTTAACAATATAGTGAATATCCGGGCGCAAAATATCGGTCTTTCGGATAAGCCGGGAATCTTGGGATTTTACTATGATCCAAAGTTCAGCGCGGCCACATCCCTGCGGAACCTGCATGAGAACCGAAAGAAAAAAAAGATACGATGCCGAGTCAGGCGTCTTGATGATTTTATCCTGCGGACTACGTCGCGGATCGATCTTATAAAGTGCGATGTTGAAGGAGCGGAATTATTTGTAATAAAAGGCGCTCTCGAAACTTTAAAAAAGACGAGGCCCGTCCTCTTACTTGAGATGCTGCGTAAATGGTCGGCGAAGTTTGGCTATCACCCGAACGAAATAATAGACCTGCTTGGCAGCATAGGATATCATTGTTACTATGCCAGGAACGGCAGACTGGCGAAGATCTCGAAAGTTAACGAAAGAACAAAAGCTACGAATTTCTATTTTCTCGATCCGAAAAGGCATGCTAAATTCATAAAGGAGCTATCATAAGCTATGACAAAATCGAAATTGATAAGCGTATTGACTCCTTGCTACAACGAAGAAGGCAATGTAGAAGGAATATATCTTAGCGTGAAAGAGATATTCCAAAAATCAGGCTATGAGTATGAGCATATTTTTATAGACAATTCGTCTAAAGATAATACCGTCGCGCAATTAAAAAAACTTGCCGGGCTTGATAAAAACGTAAAGATCATAGTTAACGTAAAGAACTTTGGATGGATACGTTCGCCGTTCTATGGGTTATTGCAGGCCAGAGGAGACGCAGTTATCCTCATTGCCGCCGATATGCAGGACCCTCCTTCGGTCATACCGGATTTTTTAAAGAGATGGGAAGGGGGATGCAAGATAGTCCTGGGAGTAAAGTCGAAGTCCAAGGAATTCCCTCCTATGTACCTTGTGCGAAGCATTTACTACAAATTGTACAAGTTGCTTTCGGAAAACGAGATCGTCGAGCATTCGAGTGGTTTCGGATTGTATGATAGGAAGGTCATAGAGGTCTTCAGGGGCCTAAATGAGCCATACCCTTACTTAAAGAGCATAATTTCTGAGATCGGTTTTGGAAAATGTGTTGTAGAATATACGCAGGAAAACAGGAAAAGCGGTATTTCATCCAGCAACTTTTATAGACTGTATGATGCTGCTATAAGCGGTATCACGAGTGATTCGCGGGTGCTCATCAGGATCGCCACTATGTTTGGGTTTGCCGCCTCCGCCGTTAGCTTATTGATCGCGTTTATCTATTTGCTACTCAAGATCATTTTGTGGGAGAGATTCCAGCTGGGAATCGCATCTATTGCTATCGGCGTCTTTTTCTTTGCTTCGGTCCAGCTATTTTTTATAGGTTTGATCGGAGAGTATGTCGGTGCGATCTTGACCCAGGTAAAGAATAGGCCGCTGGTAATAGAAAAAGAGCGGATAAATTTTTAATGAAATATAGGAATAAACATAATGCTTAAAAATGAAAATATAATCTGCATCTCTTCGATAGATTGGGATTTCATATGGCAGGGGCATCAGGAGATCATGTCCGCCTTTGCCAGGAATGGCAACAGGGTGCTTTTTATCGAAAATACGGGCGTCAGATCCCCCAACCTGAAGGATATGCAGAGGCTTAAGAAGCGGATTGTCAGATGGTTTAAAAGCACGAAAGGTTTTAGAAAAGAGGAAGAAAATATTTTTATATTTTCACCCGTTATGCTGCCTTTTCCATATTCAAGGTTCGCAAGTTGGATAAATAGACGGTTCCTCATAGAGCCGCTCAAGCGCTGGATGAAGGCGATGTCATTCCGGGATCCAATAATATGGACGTTCCTTCCGACAAATACTGCGCTTGATATAATAAACGAATTTGACGACAGGAAGATGCTTGTCTATTATGATATAGCCGATTTTGACGCTCTGACCGATAATCCCAAGAAACTGAAAAAGACGGAAGAGATATTAATTAAAAAGTGTGATGTTGTATTCGCGCAGGGAAAAGGCATCGCGGATAAGTGCAGGAAGTCCAATCCAAATGTCCATATATTCCCATTCGGGGTCAACGTAAAAGTGTTTGAAGATTTTCTATTATCCTCTTCAAAAAAGGCGCCGGCCGATCTTAAGGACGTCGGGAGGCCTATCGTAGGATATATAGGCGGTATCCATAAGCATGTCGATATTCCGCTCATAAGTTATATTGCTAAGAGCCATCCGGAATGGTCGGTAGTGCTGGTTGGGCCAAGGCAGGTGGATACTCGAGAGATGGAAGGCGTACCTAACATTTTCATTTTGGGAAAGAAGGAGTTCGAGGAGCTGCCTGCCTACATAAATCAATTTGATGTTTGTACTATCCCGTATCTCGTATCCGATTATACTAAGACAGTATATCCCACCAAGCTTAATGAATACTATATAATGGGCAAGCCCGTTGTTTCCACAGCCCTGCCGGAAGTGAAAGCCACGAATGAAGAGAATGGTAATATGACTTCCATAGCCAATACGCATGAAGAATTTGTAAAATTGGTAGAAAAAGCGCTTTCCTCCGACAGCGTGAAAACGTTATCAGGGAGGGGTGCCATAGCGAGGAAGAATAGCTGGAGTGAGCGAATAGAAGAGATGAGCTCGCTTATTGAAGAAGTTATAGAACGCAAGAAGAGGGGGCAGCCTGCGAATTGGCAGGATAAGTTCCTGTTGTTGTATAAAAAGACTAAACACAATGTGATAAAGAGTTTGGCTGTAATCTTGGCGGCATATCTACTGATATTTTATACGCCTATCGTTTGGATATTGGCCCGGCCGCTTGTTATATCAGAACAGCCGAAAAAGTCCGATGCGATCATAGTGTTGGGCGGAGGGGTTGGTGAGTCCGGCAAGGTCGGACAAGGATACGAAGAGAGGGCGGAATACGCTGTAGAACTTTATAAGAAAGGGTACGCAGGCCATATAGTATTTTCATCCGGATATGTTAATATTTTTAAAGAAACGCTCGTTATGAAGGCTATGGCTGTATCTTTAGGGGTTCCTGAAAGCGCTATAATTTTAGAGAACAGGGCCATCAATACACACGATAGTGCAATATTTACCAAAGAGCTTCTTGATAAAGAACATTGGAATAGTATCATTCTGTTAAGCTCGCCGTATCATATGCTGCGTGTTTCAAAGATCTTTGCTAAGTTTGATAGGGGTGTGAAAATATCATATACCCCGATTTCCAAGAGCTCGTTTTATGCCCATGATGTAAAGGGCTTTTTTAGCAAGAAGATCAGCGTAAGCCAGATCGGCGGAATAGTGCATGAATATCTTGGCATATTATATTACTGGTGGAAGGGATGGATATGAGGAAATGGCTGATAGGCCTCTTGGGCCTGGTATTGGCGGTGAAGATCTTTCTGATCATAGCCATGAAAACATGTATCCATCCGGTGATATGGGAATACGAGAATATAGCCAATAATATATTGTCCGGCAAGGGGTTTGTATTGGATAATTATATTGGCACGTCATATAAGTCTTTGCAGCCTTTGTATGCCTTTTTATGCGCCGGCGTATATGCTGTGACAAACCATAATTATTTTGCCGTTCTTTTGATCCAGTCCATCCTGTCTTTGTGCCTTGTGGCGGTGATCTACGAGATAGCTAAGTCCATTTTTGGAGAAAAGGTTGCTTTTCTTGCAGCATTGCTTACGGCGTTTCATCCCGGGTTCATCTATTATGATGTTTTTAACCTGATGCCGGCAAGTATGGACTCATTGCTGATAGCAACCGCCGTATGGCTGCTGATAAAATGCAGAGAAAAACCGACGGCACTTAGCATGTCGCTTGTAGGCGCTAGCATCGGGCTTGGAGCATTGTCCAGAGGAGTGATCGGGGCGCTCTTACCATTTTTCAGCGTATATTTTATTATCTTTACAAGGCATCTCTTAAAAGAGAAGATCAGATTTATCATAATACTTTGGGTCGCCGCGTTCATTGTGATCGGGCCCTGGGTGGTAAGAAATTATATAGTACATAAAGAGTTCATATTGATATCCTCGGCAAGCGGTGAAGCTCTGTACCGTGGGAATAACCCTACTGCGCCGGGCACGTCGCTTACAGCAGACGGAAGAAGCGTGGGCGAGTTGTGGCCGAAAGAGGTTAAAGACAAGATCGCTACTTTGGATGAGATCGGCCAGAAAAAGTTCTTTGAAAAAGAAGCGCTCAGTTTTATAAAAAATAATCCTATAGCTTTTTTAAAGCTATATCTAAAAAAAGTTTATTATTTCTGGTGGTTCTCGCCTCAGAGCGGTAAAATATACCCTAAGCCTTACCTTATGATCTACCGGATTTTATATTCGCCATTACTGGCCCTTGCTCTTCTTGGAGTAGTGCTTGCGTTGGTGTTTGGCGACGAGAATATAAAAGACAGCACCTGGCTCATATTATTCGCTTTCATGTCTATATGTTTTACACAGAGTCTATTTTATGTCGAAGGGCGGCATAAATGGCTGATAGAGCCGTTTATGATAATATTTTTCAGTTATGGTGTAGTAAGGACGCATATGTTTTTGAGCGGAAAGATAAAATGAAGATGGAAAAGGAGCGCACTATGAACCAGCGTATATATAAGATAGGTTTTTTTATATTGTTATTAGCGGTTATTATAATACCGTTATGTTTTTCTTTATTCAAGTTTGCAAAAAACCCATCGGAGTTTAAAAAAGAATCGAAACGGTATGCTAAAATAGAGGCTTTAGCGACGGTTCCGAAGTCTGTTAGTGATCGCATGAAAGTAGGTGATATTCAATACGATCAGAATGGAGAGGAAATGGTAAAGTTGTTGTCCCTATCCGACCCCCAGCCGCATGTAACAGGCCATGCTTCTTTTAATGGCGGTAACTACGTCGATATAGTAGAACCGAGTAGTGAAGACAGGACAGCAATTTTTGAAGTAAGATATAATAAAGTCGGGGATTGTTTATATACACATTCCAGCGGTATCCCGATGGGGCTTAATTATCTTATAGTTTTTAGTACAAAGGATTATACTGTAAATTGTCATATAACGAAGATCATAAAAGTCGACGGCGATGTTGCTAAGGGTCGCAGATAGAAAATATCGATTCATGCCGTTCGTATACATCTTTACTTAAAAATAAGCCGCTTTATCTTTATCCTGTCCAAAGCCATAAAAGCAAATAATAGTACGAAGCTTGTGACCGGGCAGATCATCCTGAAGCCGTAATTATGTATATTTGTGGTCATTAGCGTCAGGTAATAACACCATATAAATAAGTGTACCGCAACTTCCCATATCTCAGGCCTTTTCCGATCGTTGATACGCAAAAACAGGTAAATAAAATAGCCGATCCACATGATCATCCAGTGCGGGCGGATATGGTATGCGGGAGCGAGAACCGATAAAAACCCGAAACAGAATAAGATCTTCTTAAAATAATGACCGAAAAATAGAGAAGGCTTCTGAAAGGCGTATTCTAAAAATGAGGCTACCTTTTTATCTAGATGCAGCTTTGTATACAAAAAACTCTGATCAACTCTTGCAAGATCGACCGATGTGGGTATTGGATGAAAAGTGAGTATGTATCCGAAGGAGAGAACTATAGTCGGCAAGAAACACCATTTTCCGCAGACCAGATAATTTCTTATAGCTAAAAATGAGGAACTTAAAAATAGAGTAAAAACGAATAATATTAAATTTAGCGCGCCTCGCTTACCTTTTTTTAAATAAAAGACCGCGACAACCGGAATTAGTATGCTGCCGTATAACGCTATATTGGGTCGGGTGAGTATAGACAAGCCCATTGAAACGGCAGATAACAATTGCAATGGGAGGTTATTCTTCTCAAAGCCCTTTATGAAGCAAAAAAAGAATAAGGCTACTATGAATATTGCCAGATTCTCGCTCAAGAGCCTGGATGAATAATATTTATATACGTCAAGTAGCGCGAATGCGAACATGGTGCATAGAAATAACGCGCCGGTGATGCCCCTCATCTTATTTCTGAACGTCCAATATATGAGCGCTACCGAAAGGCCCAGCATTAAATGCTGTATTATAAAGACAGGAATGACTTTTTCTCCGAAAAGGATGAAACATAGGGCGAGAAAATAATTATATAAAAACCCTGAAGGGCCGTAATAAAGGCTTTTTAGCGAAGGCATAAGGATGCCTTCATGTGTTATCTGTAACCCGTTACGTGCGTAGGTATACCAGTCATCCCCCGTATCATTAAGGACATTCTTTAAAGTGTTTCCGTTAGGATAAGTTCGCACTAAAGACAGAATGACAAATATAACTATTATTGAGAAGGCGAGGATATTGCCGGTGTATTTTGAGCCGAGAATGTTAAAAAATCTATTACTCATATTTTCGTTATTTTATCTTATTTAAAAAATAATGTCAAGGTTGCTTTTACGATTTTTGAATAGATTTTCATAATTCTTTAACATATAATATATCCCATATATGATATGCCAGCACCAAAATAAAAAAGAGATGTTACGGCCCGGCGAGTCTATCCTTTACGAATGTCCGGAATGCGGGATATTCTTTACTGATAAAGACGAAAGCGTTTTTGACGCGAAGGCTCTTTATGAAGAATATTATAATAATGAGCTTCCCAGCTCCGGCAGGTTCAGCTTTGGCATAGAGTATGTCATAAGGCTCTTCCGTTTTTTCCGCGCTTTTAAGGTATCCACTATCACCCCGCGCGCCAAAAGGATCCTTGATATAGGCAGCGGAAGAGGGCTGATGCTCTATTATTTAAAAAAATATTATAATTACCGCAGGGCCGCCGGAATTCAGATATCAAAGAATGCCGTCAAATTTTCCCGCGAAAAACTAGGTCTTGAAATATACGACAAGGATTTGCTCGAAGTCCCGCTTGAGGATTCAAGTTTTGACGTTATAACTATGTGGCACGTCTTAGAACATATGGTCAAGCCCGAGAGATACATAAAAAAGATATCGAGTTTATTGGCAGACGGCGGCAGCATGGTGGTCGAGGTACCTAATTTCAATTCCTGGACAAGACGCCTGACCAAACAGTATTGGCTGGGGCTGGACCTTAAGCACCATATAAACTTTTTTACGCCCGACTCATTATCCGCGTTATTGAAGAAACATGGTTTCAAAATAAAAAAGGTGCATACTTTTTCGCTGGAATATTCAACTTTTATCTCTACGCAAAGCATAGTGAGCCTTATTACAAGATCGGATAACGTATTCTTTGAGTATTTGCAGACAGCCGATCACAGCAGGAACACAACGTTCCATCTGTTTTTATTTGCCATGCTTATGCCGGTTTGTTTACTGGTGAATATGCTGCTCTTCTTTTCTAAAAGGGGAGAGGTGCTTTTAATAGCAGCCGAAAAATAATATAAAGTGGTGATAAAATATGGCGTTGATAGAGAGCATTAAAAAAGTTAAAAAAAACCGGCTAAAGCTGATATTCGCAATTATATTTCTATACACAGCGATACATTTTGCGTATAGCGGCGTATATTTTCCGGCAGTCCATGCCGAAAAGATCGGCCAGGTAGAAGAAGAGATTGTGCCGCTTGCGGGATTTTTAAACGGTGGAAAGTTCATCTTCGACAATCCGCGGCAATATGGGCCGTTCTTTATAATGGTCATGACGCCTTTCATGATCTTTCATGCTGATAAAACGGTTTTCGCTTCCGCGCTTTTAGCGTTTGGCTATCTATTGACGGTTCTGGCATTCTGTATATGCTATAAATACATATTTCAGCCCGATGGTAAAGAAGAGAAAAGAATAGTCTTCTGGCTCCTTCTTTTTTTATGGGCTAATTTTGCGCCGTTACTTTATATTACAACGGTCAGGAACATCGAGATCTGGGAACTATTTCTTATATGTCTGGGGTTTTTGATGTACGCAAAACGGAAATATTTTTGGACGGGCCTGTCTTTCGCCGCAGCGGCTCTTACAAAAATGCTACCAGCGATATTTATTTTTTATTTTTTGTTCAAAAACAGGAAAGTCTTTTTTTATTCTGTATTGAGCATTCTCTCTATTGTCGTTTTGGCTAATTTCATTTATGGGCCGAATATCGGTATCCTTTATCTGCCTTTTTTGGTAACCAGGGCTGTCGGAAGCAAGACATGGGCTGTTACCTTTTTTGAAAATACTTCATTAAAGGGATTTGTTTACAAGCTTTTTGGGGGATTCAGGACAGGCTCCAGCTATGCGTTTTTATTATCTCCGCAGGGAGAAAAATTTGCGTTCATTGCAGTGACGATCTTCCAGGTCCTTATCCTGTCATATTTAATTTGTATGGCCTTGAAAAAGAACGTGGGTAAAGAGGAGGAGATGGTCCAGTTTTCTCTCGTTTCGATAGCTATGATAATATTAGCCCCAATAGCTGCTTTAGAATACAGCACATTACTGCTCTTTGCCTATTCGGCAGGGCTTTATTTGGTACTTTATAAGGATTTACCAAAATACATGTATCTCCTTTATGGCCTATCATACCTTTTGATAGGTAGCTTTATTCCGCTCTCTGTGCTTGTGAAAGCATTTCCTTTCAGAGCGATAAACGCGGCGCTTGGCAATACAAAGTTTGATATGGCCGAGAGCTATAAGGCCTACTGCATTCCGTTATTCGGCTTTATCCTGATAGCGCTATTTTTTGGACTATACCGCGCGTGGAATAACAAAAAACTTAAAGTCGCGAATATTGCCAAATAAGCACGATCAAGACCGCCCTTTTAGCCTCCATTGCATACCCAATCATATAAATTGAACAGGAGTCATTATTATAGTATAATATTGTTTTATATTTACTCATTTACATGTTATTTAAAGGCAACGTTAGATAATGAAGATAGTTCGCATAATAGCAAGGCTTAATATAGGCGGTCCGGCAATACACACAGTGCTTTTATCGAGCGAGCTCAACAAAACATCTCTCTACAAAGACATATTGGTGTGCGGCAAAGTAAAAGATTGCGAAGGTGATATGAGTTACCTGGCCGCGGAAAAAGGGCTCACGCCGATAATTGTGCCGCAGCTTGGCAGGGATATCAGCTTGTACGGCGATTTTTTGGCTTTTCTGAAAATATATTCCATATTAAGGCGTGAAAAGCCGGATATAGTGCACACGCATACTGCAAAGGCAGGGGCGCTTGGAAGGCTTGCGGCGTTATGCGCAGGGGTTCCCATCAGGATACATACATTCCACGGCCACGTATTCGATGGTTATTTCAGCCCTATAAAAGCGAAGGCCTTCTTGTGGATAGAAAAATTCCTCGCCTTTTTTACCGATCGGCTGATCACGGTCAGCGAAAAAGTCCGGGATGAGATAGTCGATAAATTAAAGGTGGCCGCCGGATCGAAATGTGTTGTCGTGCCCCTGGGTTTCGAGCTGCAGAAGTTCCTGGAATGCGAAAAGCGAAAAGGGTCTTTCAGAAAAGATATAGGCGTTGATGAGAAGACGTTGCTTGTAGGCATCGTCGGCAGGTTGGTGCCGATCAAGAACCATGTGATGTTTATTGATATAGCGAAAGAAGTCCTTGATAAAAAAATAATTCCCAAGATAAAATTTGTGATCATCGGTGATGGAGAATTGAGATCGTTTTTGGAGAGCCGTTCCAAAGAGCTGGGTATCGAAAAAGATATAATATTTACAGGGTGGGAAAGAGACCTTTCGTCTGTATATGCAGACCTGGACGTAGTCGCGCTTACTTCGTTTAATGAAGGCACGCCCGTTTCGATAATAGAGGCTATGGCATCGGGTAAACCCGTGATAGCTACGTCGGTGGGCGGGGTTGCCGATATCGTAGAGGATGGCAAGAACGGGTTTCTTGTTAAATCAAATGACCGGCATGAGTTCTCAGAGAAACTTATCAGGCTTTTGCAGAATGAGGGGGAGAAGGTTTCGTTCGGCAAAGTTGGAAGAGAGCGGGTCAGGCATAAATATTCAAAGGACAGGCTCGTGAAAGATATCGAAAGCCTTTATGAAGAGTGCGGGAAAGAACGGTCAAAAAAATAATTTTTGAAAGGACATAGCAATGAAAATTCTTATTACCGGAGGGGCGGGTTTCATAGGGTCACATTTGGCAGAAGAGATGTTGGCCCGCAAAGAGGATGTTATCGTGATAGACAATCTTTCTACGGGCAGTATCGATAATATAAAGCACCTTAAGGCAAACCGCAGATTTTCTTGTCATATCGACACCATTATGAACAGGCCATTAATGGCGCGGCTGATAAAAGATTGCGATATTATATATCATCTTGCGGCTGCTGTCGGTGTTAAATATATAATAGACAACCCGCTGGAATCTATAAAAACGAACGTAGGCGGAACAGAGATAATCATGGAGCTGGCAAATTCGCTCGGAAACAAAAAGATCCTTCTGGCATCGACTTCAGAGATATACGGCAAAGACAGGCCCGGGAAACATATTTTCAATGAAAATGACGACAGGGTGCTTGGGACGACTACCATATCGAGATGGAGCTATTCCTGCACAAAAGCGCTCGATGAGTTCCTGGCGCTTGCGTATTGGCGGGAAAAGAGGCTGCCCGTAGTCATAGTGAGATTTTTTAATACATGCGGATCGAGGCAGACCGGCCGGTATGGCATGGTGGTGCCGCGATTTGTCAAACAGGCCATTTCGAATAAGCCGATAACTATCTATGGAGATGGCAAGCAGACCAGGTGTTTTACCGATGTCAAGGATGCGATTGAAGCCGTGATATCGCTTTCCAAGAATAAAAAGGCTGTCGGGGAGGTATTCAACATCGGCAACCCGGATAATAAGTTGACGATAAATGCATTGGCAAAGAAGGTAAGGGCCATGACGGGTTCTTCTTCCGCTATCCGGCATATTCCTTACGAGCAGGCCTATGAGAAAGATTTTGAAGATATGAGGCACAGAGAGCCGGACATCTCCAAGTTAAAACGGCTTACCGGATTTTCGCCGAAAATAAATATTGATGAAATGCTCGAAAATATAATAGACTACTTAAGAGTGGAAGCGTAACGAAAATATATGAATCCGACCCAGATAATCGAGACATTTTTCATAGCGTTATCAGTATCGTATCTTCTGGCACCTTTCATAAGAGTGGTTGCCATAAAAATCAATTATCTCGATCATCCAAAAGACAATAAAGTGCACGCCCATCCCACTCCGCTCCTGGGAGGCGTATCGATATTTATCGCCTTTCTCGTGGCGGTCATGACCAAACACCAAATAATATCTTTATCGCCGGTGCAGGCTATCATTGCAGGAACTTTTTTGTTGCTTGTCATAGGTCTTGTGGATGATAAGATGGGCATGATGCCCAATTTTAAACTGCTGGGCCAATTCCTGGCTGCCATGATCATAATAAAGGCCGGCCTGCGGATAACGTTCATAAGCAATTATTATCTCAGCGTTATAGTCACGTATATATGGATCATCGGGATTACCAATTCTTTTAACCTTCTCGACAACATGAACGGCTTATCCGCTGGCATTGCGGGTATAGCAGCGTTCTTTTTCGGGATAATCGCTTATATGGACGGTCAGGCTGTTGTCAGCGCCCTGTCCCTTGCTGTAGCAGGCAGCTCATTCGGATTCTTAAAACATAATTTCCCGAAAGCCAGCCTCTTCATGGGCGATGCAGGGAGCCTTATATTGGGGTATCTCTTGTCTGCCATTGCCATGTTGGGCAGCTGGAAGTCAGGCATGCTTACAACATCCCTGATGATCCCTATTTTGGTCTTAGGCTATCCGATATTCGACACAACGCTTGTTTCAATAATGAGGACGCTTGAAGGCAGATCAATATTCCAGGGAGGCAAAGATCATTCATCCCACCGGCTGTCTCTTCTTGGCTTTAAACGCTTCAAAGCCGTGCTCGTCATATATGCTATATGCGTTTTCCTTGGCATTGTCGCTATAGGGGTAACAAAGGTCCGCTCGAACGCCGGAATTCTTCTGGGCGTATTTGCCTTTATAGTTATGTTATCTTTAGGGATACGGCTTAGCTTTGTGGATACGAAACGTTTTGGCCGGATGAAAGGCGCTAATGGATTGGATCAATAAACCATGTTCTTTATTGGATAAGGTCTCGGAATGGTCTATTTATCTGATAATCTTTGTCCTGCCTTTCGGGAAATCGATCGTTGAGATATGCATAGTAACGGCATTGGTGAGCCTGGTGCTGAAAAGGATACTGGCAAAGGAAAAGATAATAAGCGAAAATAGCAACATTAATGTATTACTGTATCTTTTTTTGGCAGCGTCTCTTATCTCGCTTATTAATTCCGAACATCTCAATTTAAGCATAAGGGCTTTTTTTTCTAAATCATTGAAATTCGCGGCTCTGTTCCTGGCAGCTAAAGAGATAATCAATACAAGGAAGAAACTGAATAATTTTGTTATTATAGCTTCTCTGTCTTGCGTAATAATCCTCCTCGATGCTTTTGTGCAACATTACATAACACATGTCGATCTATTGCATTCTTATCCGGCTTTTCAATTTGATAAGAGCGTACCACAATTCCTGGGATTTCCTACGGCGTCTTTTCCATTCCCGAACGATTTTGCGGCATGGATGCTTATGTTCGTTTTCCCGTTCTGTATTTTTGCACTTTTGGGTAAAGGAAAATGGCAGGTTACCGCTTTCGCGAGCGCTGTTTCGATTGGGCTGCTCTATTTCCTTGCTTTAACAAAGGTCCGCGGCGCCTGGCTGGCTTTTATAATCTCATTTGCTCTCCTCGCTTTGATCAAATTGAAAAAGCTGGGTGTAATATTGCTGATAGTTTTTATTTTAAGCGCAGTATTAATTAACAGGTCGCTCATACCGGCCATTTTCTCGATGACGAGCATAAACGACAGATCGGTCATGTGGAAAAATAGCGTAGAGATATTTAAAAGGCATCCGATATTGGGCAACGGCCTGAACACTTTTTATGTGAACTATATGAATATACGGGAGGATGAGTTTAAATATACTCACGGCAGTTACGCGCATAATTGTTATCTGCAAATGGCCGCAGATATAGGTCTGGTGGGCCTTTTGATGTTTGTGCTATTCGCCGGCTCCGTTATTTTAAAAGCTTTCAAGTCCATTAAGGCCGCGACCGATCCATATTATTATTCGATAATATTGGGTATTAACATGGGTTTGATAGCTTTTCTTCTTCATAGTTTCGTAGATACCAACCTTTATTCGCTTAATTTATCGGCTCTTTTTTGGCTGTCCGCAGGAATAATGCTGGCCGTTGTCAAAATGAACAAATCTATTGCATGAGAAAAAAAATATTGATCGTTAATCCTTTCGGCATAGGCGATGTTATATTTTCTACGCCTTTGGTGGAAATTCTAAAGAAAAACTTTCCGGACAGCCGCATCGGATATGTCTGCAATAAAAGGGTGTCGGAGTTGATGGAGGCGAACCCCTGCATCGATAAAATATTCATATACGAAAAAGATGATTATAGGGATGCATGGAAAAATTCCAGGATAAAATGTATTAAAAAAATAATGTTATTTCTCAATGATATCAGAAAAGAAAGATTTGATATTTCCATAGATCTCTCTCTGGCGTATCAGAACAGCATGCTGCTGAAATTGATCGGGATAAAAAAACGGATCGGGCTCAATTACAGGAACAGGGGCAGGTTCCTTACCGACAGAATGGATATCAGGGGTTTTGATTCAAAGCATGTTATAGAGTATTATCTGGACATGCTGCGTCCTTTAAAGATAGAAAGAGGCAGCTCGCTTATTGTTCCGGTGGTATATCTTTCCAGCCAGAATGTCGATTGGGCGAATAATTTTTTAAAAGATAACGGAATAACCGCCGGCGATAAGCTCGCAGGCCTGATCCCCGGTTGCGGAGCCAGCTGGGGCAAAGACGCGCATTATAGGAGATGGTCGCCNNTGGTCGCCATGGAAATTTGCCGAGGTTGCGGATCATATAGCGGGGCAGCACAACTATAAGATATTATTATTCGGTGATCCGAAAGAGATCCCGCTATGCGAAGAAGTAAGGGGTGGGATGAAGACAAAGCCGGTCGTTTCCTGCGGCAAGACGACTCTGGGGCAAATGGCGGCGCTTCTCGATAAGTGCGATCTGGTGGTAACCAACGACGGCGGCCCGCTCCACATGGCAGTTGCCCTAAAGAAGAAGATCGTGGCGATATTCGGGCCGGTCGACGAAAAGGTATATGGGCCGTATCCTCAAGCCGGCAGGTATATTACAGTGACAAGCAATGTCCGGTGCAGGCCGTGCTATAAGAATTTTAAATACGGCAAATGCGACACACTGGATTGTCTTAAAAACATAAAGCCGGCTGATGTGATCAATGCGGTCGAAAAGCTGATGGGCTCATAATTATGAAATGTGACATTATAATACCTATCTGGAATCAAAGAGAGATCACCAAGGATTGCATCGACAGCATAGTGAGGAATACAAAATATCCTTATCGTCTGATATTGATAGATAACGCAAGCGATAGCGATACCAAGCTGTATCTGGAGAGCGTTTGCAATGATCGATCGCTCGATGTAAAACTTATCAGGAATGAACAGAACCTTGGTTTTGTCAAGGCGGTGAACCAGGGTTTAAAGATCTCGACTGCGCCATACGTGTGCATCTTCAATAACGATACTGTAACTACGCCCGGCTGGCTTGAAGAGATGGTGGAGTTCGTCGAATCTCATAAGGACATCGGGATCGTCAACCCCATCTGCGACGGCCACGGCCAGATGTCGAGAGATGAATATGCTAAAATATTGGCGAAGAACAACAAGGGAAAGTATATGGAGACGAACCAGTGCTTTCTCTTCTGCACTCTTATAAAAAGAGAAGTGATCGATAAGATAGGTCATCTGGACGAAGTCTTCGGGGTGGGATGTTTCGACGATACCGATTTTTCCATGCGCGCCGGCATTGCCGGATATAGATGCGCGTGCCTTCATTCCGCCTACGTTCATCATATACACGGAGTGTCCTTTAAGGCAATGGGAAATCGCGATAGCATAGTTGCCAGGTGCGAGAAGGAATTTTTTAAAAAATGGCCAAGGCATTTAAGGATAGGTTTGGCGTTCTCGTTGTCCGACAGCCTTAAAGATGACCAAATAGCCGACATCCTGAGAGCGATGCTATATCTCGCCCGCGAATGGTGCTGGATAAATTTATGGGTATTCGGCGATAAAAAAAGCGCCAAAGAGAGAATGGCTGCGGTCGCCGGGAAGATAGGTTTGCCGCTGCACCAGAATATAAGGTTCAATTATTTTCCGGATCGTTTTAAGGATATCCTGCTCTTCATAAAACTTATTGAGCGTTCCTTCGGAACGAAGAGGCGTAAAAAACATGATGCTATCCTTGTCGATAATGAAAGAACACGCCGTTTCCTCATGGCCACATACCCGCTTCACAGGAATAAGATATGGTGCCTGGCTCCGGGTCGTGATATGACAGAAACAATACGTCCTATATTATCCGAATTGAGGTCGAAGAAATGACCTTCAAAGAACGCTGCGACATAATATTACCCACTTGTGACCAGTTAGGCCTTATCCGGGATTGTATCGAAAGCCTGATAAGTTCGACCAGATACCCGTACCGCCTGATCGTTATAAATAACGGCAGGTCGGATGAAGCAAGAAATTACTTACGCTCTATGGCCGGCTCCGGGCGGCTTAACATGGAACTGATAGAGCCGCAGGAGAACCTTGGCTGGATAAGGTCGATAAATACGGGCCTTGAACGGTTGGCCGATTCGAAATACGTCTGTTTCCAGAACGACGACACTATATTTACGGAAGGCTGGCTTGAAGAGCTCGTGGATATCTTTGAAAAAGATCCTCAGGTAGGCATCGCCAATCCTGAGTGGGAAAAACCGACCGATCTGTCAGCCGGAGAATACGCGCCGAAGTTAAAAAAATATAAAGGACAGACTATCGATATCGATTGGTGCAGGGGCCACTGTTTTTTTGTAAGAAGAGAGGTTGTGGAAAAAATAGGGGGTTTTGATATGGTCTATCTGCCGGTTTATTATGACGACCGCGACTATTCCCTGAAGGCGATAAAAGCCGGTTACCGGTGCGTTAAGGCTAAGGGGGCATTTGTAGACCACATACGGAATGTTACGATGAAAAAGGCCATGGACCAGGAGAAGATAAATGCGCTCATGGAAAGGAACGGCAGGGTATTCTACAAAAGGTGGGGATATCCGCTTAAACTGATCTTCGTTTTGAATGATATAAAAAGTTCCGGCGAACTTCTGCGAAACGTTTGTATGGACCAGAACAAAGTAATAGTTATTAAAAAGGCCAGGGGGGCGCTTCCTTACGAACATACTAACCTTAAAGTCCTTGAATTCGGGCCTTTTCTATTTAACGTCAAGACCTTGTTTTACATTATGACGAAACGGAGCAAAAAGCATCAGAAGGGTATAGATTACATATTCACAAATGATGACGGATTTTACTCTTTTACAAAACTATTCAGGTCGTTTGTTACAGCTCAAATAATCTTTGGGGCAAACATGAACGATCTATCTGAAATAGCCGTGGGGCTTATCAGGGTCAAAAAAGAAAAAGATAAGAGCGCGATCCGCGCATAACAACCGTTAAAAAATGGCCAGACAAAAACTATCGATCGTGGTGCTTACGAGGAACGAAGAGGCGAATGTAAGCGCATGTCTTGAAACGGTGAAGTGGGCAGATGAGATCATCGTTGTGGACGACAGGTCCTCGGACAAGACGATCGAGCTGGCCAGGCGATATACGAATAAGGTCATTATAAATGTTTCGGAGGGAAATCTCGCCCGCCAGCGCAACATAGGCATCGATAACGCTACGGGTGACTGGATATTGCAAATGGATGCCGATGAGAGAGCGCCGGCAGAATTTAAAACGAAGGTAACGGAATTTCTTTCCTCAGGAAGCGATCTCTCGGCATGCAGGTTCAGGAGATTGAACAACTTTTGCGGTAAATTCCTGGAGTATGGCGGCGAAGGCCTCCATAAACCGCTGCGTCTTTTTAAAAAAGGAAAGGCGCGCTTTTTAGTCACCGGCAACAGGATACACGAAGAGATAGAGGTGGATGGGAAGATAGTCGAGCTTGACACTTATCTTGAGCATTATAATTTCCCCGACATAACTCATTATATAAAAACGCAGGATTTTTACAGCGGGATAGAAGCTCAAGACCTGTCCGGGAAGATGCCTCTCATTTCCAGAAAAAAGCTCAAGAGAGAGCTGACCCTGGGACCGATCAAATTATTTTTTAAGATATATATTAAACGAAAAGGGTTCAAGGACGGGATGCATGGCCTTATATTTGCAGCGCTTTCGGCTTGGAGAAGATTTTTGATATACGCGAAATACTGGGAATTGAATAAGGAGCATTACGACGGGAGGACTAAGTGAAAATTTTAGGTTTTGGCAACCCGTTCTTTCTGCACGATCCGGCCGCGGCGCTTTTGATAGACGGAAAGATCATCGCGGCTGCCGAAGAGGAAAGGTTCATACGGAAAAAGCACGCGGTCGGAAAGGCGCCTTTACGCTCGATAGAATTTTGTCTTAAAGAGGCAGGCATATCTGCTAAAGATATCGACGCCGTGGCGTTTCCATGGTCGTTAAAGGTTTTTGACAGGAAGAAGTGGATCTACGCCATGAAGACGATCTTTTCCGAGCCATCCAGGGCTTACAAGGTCCTGACTAAAGCGTCTAAAAGCAACAAGAATATAAAGGGGATGGTCTCCGGGGTCCTGAAAGATATAGGCATCGATATCCCGGCTGAGAAAGTCTTCTTTGTGGAGCATCATATCGCGCACGCGGCAAGCGCATATCTCCTGTCAGGTTACGACGAGGCGGCCATAATGACGATTGACGGGAACGGCGAGTTCACTTCCACGTTATTCAGCCTGGGCAAAAATGGCGAGATCGTCAAGATAAGGGAGATAGATCTGCCTGACTCGCTCGGCAGGTTCTATTCTACGATGACAGCTTATCTTGGGTTCGATCCGAATGACGGAGAGTATAAGCTTATGGGCATGGCGCCGTACGGGGATGCATCCAAGGTTGACATGACGGGAATAATTTCATACGATGACAGGACATTTAAAACAAATCCCGACTATGTCTGGCCTATACGTTCAAGAAGATACCGCCCGGATTCGATGATCCCCAAAAAACTTGTAGAGCGTTTTGGGCCGCCAAGAGAAGGTGACGATCTGCAGGAACCTTATACGCATATTGCCGCGGCAACTCAGCGGATATTCGAGGATATTGTCATAAGGCTTATGGAAAATTACCTGCGGCCGTCTCTTGAAAAGACCGGCACGCTCGTTTTTGCGGGAGGATGCGCCCTGAACGTATCGCTGAACAGAAAATTGATGAACCATCCTCTTGTGCGAAACTTCTTTGTCCAGCCTGCTTCCCACGACGCAGGCACTTCGCTCGGGGCAGCCGTGTATGCGGCAAATAAGCTGGGTGACCGGATAGCGCCTATGAAAGATGTCTATCTCGGCCCCTCGTTTACGAATGACGAGATAGAAGCTGCGTTGAAGCGAAGGGGCGTCGCATATAAGAGATCGGCACACATAGAAGATGACGCGGCGCAATATTTAGTCGACGGCAAGGTGATAGGCTGGTTCCAGGGCAGGATGGAGTTCGGACCACGAGCGCTCGGGAACAGGTCTATTCTCGGGAACCCGACGATACGCGGGACCAGCGACAAGATAAATGAGATGGTTAAATTCAGGGAAAAGTGGAGGCCATTCTGCCCGTCTATCCTGGAGGAATATGCCGAAAGCATCATAGGCATTAAAAGAGCCCCTTTTATGACGCTGAGCTGTGAAGTTAAAGAAGCGTGGAAGGAAAGGATCCCCGAGGTCGTGCACGTCGACGGTTCTGCCAGGCCCCAGACCGTGAATAAAGAGGATAACCCGAGGTTTTACGCACTTCTCAAAAAATTCCATGATAAGACCGGCATTCCGGTATTGATAAATACTTCTCTTAACAGAAGAGGAGAGCCTATGGTCTCAAGCCCCGACGATGCCGTAGAGATGTATCTGGGCTCAGGGTTGGATTACCTGGCCATCGGTGATTTTTTAGTTACAAGAAAATAAATATATGAGATGTGATATAATCATACCGGTTTGGAACAATCTGAGGTTCACTGTGGATTGCGTGAATTCGATCAGGGAGCACACAACATATCCTTTCAGGCTGATCATGGTCGATAACGCGAGTAATGACGAAACCCGGAAGTATCTTGAGGATATCAAAGGCGTGCAGGTCTTATTGATAAGGAATGAGGAAAATCTGGGATTTGTCAAGGCGGTAAACCAGGGGATAACGGCTTCAGACGGCTCGTATGTATGTGTGCTTAATAACGATACCATCGTAACGGACGGATGGCTTGAAGAGATGATAACTATCGCAGGGCTTGAAAAAGAGATAGGGATCGTCAATCCGTCGAGCAATAATCTGGGGCAAAGGCCGGCTCCGGGCGAATCTATCACGCTTTACGCGGAACGGCTTAAGAAAGAGTCTGGAAAATTTGTCGAGTTGGGAGCCGCCATAGGTTTTTGCATGCTCATAAAAAGAGAGATTCTTGCGCGCATCGGGGGGTTAGACGAGATATACGGCATGGGGAATTTCGAGGATACGGATTTTTCGCGCAGGGCCGTAAAAGAAGGTTACAAATGCGTCATGGCGTGCGGCGCATACGTATATCACAGAGAAAACTCATCGTTCAACATGGTCAAGACGTTCAATGAAGACTTTAACAGGAACAGGGAAATATATGAATTCAGATGGGGAAAGCCCAAAAGGCTTGCGTATGTCCTGGATTCATATGACGATAATATCTTAAAAAGGCTTGAAGCCGATTCGATAAAGCTCGCGCGGGGCGGGAGCTGGGTATGGTATTTCCTGAAAGACGATCTGGAAGTGCCCAGGCACTCCAACATAAAGGTCGTTGAGCTTCCTGAAAAATATTTTTATCTGAAGACGATATTCAGGATATTGAAGAAGAAAAAGAAATTCGACGAGATATTCGTTGGAAGCGAAAGGTTGTTTAACGTGTTGGAGAGGATGAGCTTCATCCATAAAGCTAAAATAAGCTATTACTAACTCAAAAGGAGCGAAAAACGTGGAAAAGATACCGGTCTCGGTCGTGGTGATAACAAGGAATGAAGAAGCGAATATAGAAGGATGCCTCAAAAGCGTATCTGCTGCGGATGAGATCATAGTGCTGGATGATAACAGCACAGACAAAACCATCGAGATCGCGAAGCGCTTCACCGATAAAGTATCCTCGCGGAAGATGGATATAGAGGGAAGACACAGGAATTACGCATACAGCCTGGCAAGGAATAGCTGGGTATTGAGCCTTGACGCCGATGAGAGGGTGAGCCCCGAGCTGATAGAAGAATTGCGCGAACTCTTTAAAAAACCGATGCAGGACAAAGCATATACCATTCCCATAAAGACCTATATCGGCTCAAGATGGATAAGGTACTCAGGGTGGTACCCGGCGGCAAAGGTAAGGCTTTTCGATAAGAACCATTTCAAATATGAAGAAGCCGAAGTGCATCCGCGCGTTTTTATCGACGGCACCTGCGGCCATCTTACAAAAGACATCGTCCATTATTCTTACAGGGATTTCCATGATTATTTCGAAAGCCTGAATAATCAGACGACGCAGGAAGCGAAAAAGTGGTTCAAGGAAAGGCGTAAGATAGGTTGCCTGAAAATGTACAGGAAATTTGTAGATCGTTTTCTCAAGGCCTACATATTGAAAAAAGGATATAAGGACGGTTTCCTTGGCCTCGTCATCTCGTACGGAAGCGGTCTTTATCAGTTCATGAGTTATACGAAATACTGGGAGATGCTGCAGCGGGAGAAAGGAAAACAATGAAGAAAATACTGGTTACGGGCGGAGCCGGTTTCATAGGATCGCACGTGGTTGATAGACTTGTCAGTGATGGCAGGAGCGTCGTTGTCTTGGATAATTTCGATCCCCAGGTCCATCAGGGAAAGAAACCTGATTATCTTAATAAGGGAGCCGAGTATATCGAAGGCGACGTAAGGGATGAAAAGCCGCTCAAGAAGGCCCTTAAGGACGTTGATGTAGTCCTGCATTTAGCCGCAAAGGTCGGCGTCGGCCAGTCTATGTATGAGATAAAGGAATATGTAAGCTGCAATACGTTTGCCACAGCCTTTCTGTGGGACCACATAATAAATAACAAGCTGAATATAAAAAAGTTCGTCGTGGCAAGTTCTATGTCTATCTACGGCGAAGGCGCTTATTCATGCGCCAAATGCGGAAGCGCAACGCCTTATTTAAGAAAAGAAGAGGACCTTAAGAAGAAGATCTGGGAGCCGCTCTGTCCTGGCTGCGGCGGGGCTTTGAAGCCATTGCCGACGAACGAAGAGAAAAAATTATTGTCCACCTCGGTCTACGCGATCACCAAAAAGGACCAGGAGGAGCTGTCCCTGAATATAGGCTCAAGCTACAAGATACCCACAGTAGCGTTGAGATTTTTTAACGTTTACGGCTCGCGGCAGTCGCTATCCAATCCTTACACTGGCGCGTGCGCTATATTCTCTTCGAGGATAAAGAATAACCATGCCCCGCTAATCTATGAAGATGGCCTTCAGATGCGTGATTTTATAAGCGTTGCGGATATCGCCCAGGCATGCGTCCTGGCAATCGATAGCGATAAGCTCGATTACGATTTCTTCAATGTGGGGACCGGGAGGGCGCTTACCATAAAAGAGGTAGCCGGGATACTTATCAAGCTTTATAAGAAAGATCTTATCCCTGAGGTCGTAAATCGCTATCGGGTGGGGGATATACGGCATTGCTACGCGGATATAACGAAGATTAAGATTTGCGGTTTTGCTCCAAAAGTGAAGCTGGAAGATGGCATGAGAGATCTGGCAGAATGGGGCGAGCGCGTTGAAGCCGTAGACAGGGTGGCCGAAGCCGATTCAGAGCTCGAAAAGAGGCGTCTTAAAGTATAACTTTTGCGCTTATAAAAAGGAAAAATATGGCCAATAAGATATTATCTGTTGTAATGCCTGTCTATAATGAGAAAAATACGGTCCTGAAGATCATCGATAAAGTTTTGAAACTCGACATGGTGAAAGAGCTGATAGTCGTGGATGATTGCTCGAAGGACGGGACTGCCGATATATTGAAAAATTCCAGGTTCGATGAGCGCGTGAAGGTGTTTTACCATGAGAAGAACATGGGGAAAGGCGCGGCTCTGCGAACGGGCTTCGGAAAGGTTTCGGGCGACGTCGTTGTGATACAGGACGCGGACCTCGAATACAATCCGAAAGAGTTTGTCGAAATGATAAAGCCGATCGAAGAAGGAATGGCGGACGTCGTTTACGGTTCACGCCTTTCCGGCGGTAAGCCGCAGAGGATGTATCTTTTCTGGCACAAGGCGGGCAACGACTTTCTCACCTTTGTAACAAACATCCTTTTCAACAGCACTCTTACAGACATGGAGACCTGCTATAAGATGTTCCGTAAAAGCGTGATCGACAATATAAAGATACGCTCGAATGACTTTTCCGTAGAGCCGGAACTGACCGCCA
This sequence comes from Candidatus Omnitrophota bacterium, assembly GCA_003142795.1. GTDB lineage: Bacteria > Omnitrophota > Gorgyraeia > 2-01-FULL-45-10 > 2-01-FULL-45-10 > FEN-1320. The sequence continues at coordinate 7,496 of PLNN01000029.1, read as the reverse complement.
AGATATTAAGAAATAAGGATCTGCGCATTTACGAAACACCGATCTCTTATTACGGCAGAAATTATAACGAAGGCAAAAAGATAACATGGAAGCACGGGTTTGGCGCCTTATGGACGCTCGTCAAATACAGGCTTACAGATTAAAATGAAAACGATCCTGAAATTAGCTTTTATAGTCTGGATAGTATTGTGGATGATATTTTTTATAAGAGAACTTTTCTTAAAAAACAATTTTAAGGATTATAAAATTTTATTGTCCAGGACGCTTGAAGGTAAGCAGTCGTACGTAACCGTAGATAAATTTTATGAACTTCTGAGTTTATGCAAAAAAAATATGCCGGAAGGCTCGACGTATGCCTTCAGGGTCCTGGAGGGGAACTTCGACTGGTCTATTTATAAAACAAGAGCCGCATATTACCTCTACCCCGACGTCGAAAGCGATGACCCTCAATTTATCATAGTCTATAATGAGCCGAACGTCATGAAAGAAGGATACCGGATTTACGGTAAGCTGGATGACAATAGGTATCTTTTGAATAAAATCGGGAGCCGTTAATTGGAAACATTAAAATTACTTATAGCCGTCTGTATATTCATATTTGCGGGCTGGAATATATTGTATCTGATCTCATCCAAAAAAAATATCCTGTGCTTCTGGGAGAAGATATTTGCCGCATACGGTCTCGGGATCGGTTTTATAACCCTTGAGATGTTATCTTTTTATTTTTTAAGAATAAAATTTTCTATAGGCCTGATCATCATCCCGTGGGTTTTTCTTTTCCTGATAAATTCGGTCATATATTTCAAAAAAGGCGGCCGGGCCGCTGATGAGATCATACCCGGATCCGGCGGTAATATAGTTTTGAATATATTTTTATTATCCGGGATAATGATCGAGACCATCTACGCGTTCTTCAGGGCGCTCGTAAAGCCCATGGAGTCATACGATGCCGTGGCCATATACGCGATAAAGGCCAAGGCCCTGTATCTGGCCGGGTCCATACCCGGAAATTTTTTTACCGGCACCATTAATTTATTCGCTCATCCCGACTATCCTCTCAACATACCTTTGTGTGAAACTTTTATTTACCTTTTCCTGGGAAGCCTGAACGATCAGCTGGTAAAGATAATATTCCCGCTATATTTTGCGGGCCTCCTCGGTTTATTATATTTTGTGATACGGCGTTTTGCCGGCCGGACCTATGCGCTTCTTTTTACATTTTTACTGGCGGCCATTCCGCAATTCAACGCGTATGCCACAAACGGTTATCTGGACCTGCCGCTTGCATATTATTGTTTTGCAAGCGCCGTATTTTTGTTCATATGGTTCGAAGATACATCAAAAGCCGGGCTGCTTTTCATATCCGCGGTGATGGCCGGCCTGGCGGGGTGGACCAAGAACGAAGGGCTGATGTACTGCATTATCAATATATCATTGATAGCGATATTTTTCGTAACGAACCGGAAGAAGGGGCTCGTGAAGCGCTATTTTATTTATCTTTCATCCTATATATTTACTATATTCGCGATCTCTCTGCCGTGGTTGTGGATAAAGGTATCGGCGCATCTCGTTAATAGCGAGATAAACCTGTCTAATTTAACGCCCTGGTATATATTAAGCCAGTACCGGAGAGTATGGCCCATAATTTATGAATTCCAGAAACAATTCCTTGGTCCGAAAAAATGGAATATTATATGGATGATCTTTATCTTTCTCCTGATAGTGAAGTTCAAAAAAATATTCTCGAAGGACATCAGATATGCGACATTGTTCATATTTTTTTCGTTCGGCGGATATGTGCTGATATATATGATAACCTCGCAGGATCTTGCATGGCACCTGTCATCTACCGGTAGCAGGTTCCTTATACATTTTTTACCGGTGGTGATCTATTGGATGGCGCTTTTGCTTAAAAAGGATCTGGATATATGAGTCCCACATCTTCTAAAGAAGGATACAGGGGGTCGAGAAGGCGTATGGCAAAGGCGGTCTTTCTCGACAGGGACGGCGTCATCAATAAAGATCCCGGCGGATGGACGAAATATGAGTACGTTACGCGCTGGGAAGACTTTCATTTTTTACCCGGCGTATTCGAGGCATTACGAAAGCTTAACCGCAGCGGGATGAGGACGGTTGTAATATCTAACCAGGCCGGCGTAAGCAAAGGATTCTTCTCTAAAAAAGATCTGGATGAAGTGACGCGCAGGATGACGGGCGATATCAATAAGAACGGCGGCAATATAGAAAAGGTCTATTATTGCATCCATAAAGATGAGGATAACTGCAACTGCAGGAAACCAAAAGCCGGACTTCTCGAAACGGCCAAACAAGAGTTAGGGATAGATCTCAATAACTCGTATTTTATAGGCGACACCAGGACCGACGTCATGGCTGGCCGCCTTGCCGGCTGCAGGACCATCTTTGTGTTGTCAGGAAAAGCTACAGAGGAAGACGTAAAGAAATGGGATGAAAAGCCGGACTATGTTTTTAAGGATCTTTTGGACGCGGCTGGCTGGCTAATCAAAAAAGAAGAACGAAAAGCCAGAAGGGCGCGAGACCGGGATTAAATGAAAATACTTATAACAGGCGGGGCCGGGATGGTTGGCAGCCACACCGCTGAGTATTATGCCAAAAGAGGCGATGATGTTGTACTGTTGGATAATCTTATGCGGTCAAAGCTGTTCGGATATGATAAACAGAGCGTAGAGCACAACTGGAATTATTTAAAAAAATACAAAAACATCAAAAGGATCAAAGGTGATGTCAGGAATGAAAAGGACGTGTTTAACGCCATGGGTGAAGGTGTTGACCTTTGCATTCACGCGGCCGGCCAACCCGGCGTGGGGCTGTCGTGCAAAGAACCCATGGAGGACTTCAGCATAAATGCGTTCGGTACTCTGAATGTGCTCGAATGCCTGAGGCGAAGATCGAAAGAAGCGGTATTCGTCTATTGTTCAACCAATAAAGTTTATGGCGGGAACGCAGACAGGATAAAATTAAAAGAATCGGATAAAAGGTACGTCTATGACGGGACCAAGGGCGTTGCTGAATGCCTGACAATAGATCTCGCGGGGCATACGCCTTACGGTGCGAGCAAATATACGGGCGATATGTATGTTCAGGAATATGCCTACACTTATGGGATGAGAACGGCGGTCTTTCGTATGAGCTGTATTTATGGGACGAGGCAATTCGGATTTGAAGACCAGGGCTGGATCGCGCATTTTGTTATATCGAACCTTTTAAAGCGTCCCATAACTATCTATGGGAACGGCAAACAGGTGAGGGATATACTGTACGTCGAGGACCTGGTAGACGCCTATGATAAGTTTTTCAAAAGCGGAATAAAACACGCCGTTTATAATATAGGCGGAGGCCCGGAGAATACCCTGTCGCTTTTGGAATTTATCGCCATGGTAGAATCGCAGACCGGGATAAAGATGGAATACGGTTTCAGTGCCTGGAGGCCGTCCGACCAGAAGGTCTATATATCGGACATATCGAAGATATCGAAAGAGTTAAAATGGCAGCCGAAGATAAGCACGAATTTCGGCATCAAACTTTTAATAGACTGGGTGAAAGAGAACGCGGGGATATTCAAATGAACCGAAAAATATTGATAGTTTATGCGACGGCCGGAATAGGCCACAAGAAGGCTTCGATCGGGGTTAAAAAAGCGCTCGAGGAAATAGCGCCTAAAGACGCGGAGGTCACGTTAATAGATGCTCTCGATTATACGAACGCTTTTTTTAAATGGTCGTATCTTCAACTCTACCTTTTTATGGTGAACAGGATGCCCCTGGCCTGGGGATGTTTTTACTATCTTACCGATAATTGCTACGTCAATATGATAATCTCAAAGATCCGTCGTTTCAGCAATTGGATCAATTCAAAAAAATTTACAGGATATCTTTTAAGATCAAAGCCGGACGTTGTCATATCGACGCACTTTTTCGCAAGCGAGGTAGTCGGCGACCTGAAAGAGGCAGGTCTCTTGCAGACCAATCTTATCACAATAGTTACGGATTACAGGCTGCATTCCTGGTGGATGGCGCCGGGTACCGACATGTATGTGGTAGGCGGTGAGGATGCCAGGAACGATCTCCTGAAATGCAATGTGGATCCGGCTAAGGTAAAGGTCCTGGGCATACCTGCCGAACCGATATTCTCGAAACAGCTCGACAGAAAGAGGATCTTCGAAGAGACCGGTTTGAAAGAAGGGATATTCACGATACTTGTTATAGGAGGAGGATTCGGCGTCGGACCTATCGAAAATATCATAAAGATCGTAAAGGAGTTATCGATGCCTCTTCAGGTTATAGTCGTATGCGGGCATAATGACAGCCTTGTCAAAAAGATAGTAGACCTCAAAAAAGACACGAAAGCGCACATAAAAGTTTTGGGGTTTGTCGATAACGTCTACGAATACATGGAAATTTCGGATATATTGATCTCTAAGGCAGGCGGCATCACGGTCACGGAGAGTCTCTCCAAAGAGCTGCCGATGATAATCATTGCGCCGATCATAGGCCAGGAGACGCGTAATTCCGATTTTGTCGTAAGTCACGGCGCGTCGTTCAGGATCGATAAATTGCAGGATCTTAAGGGCTTGCTGGAGGATCTGGCGAGCCACCCGGAAAAGATGAAAAAGACAAGAGAAGATATCCGCGCGATAAAAAAACCGATGGCTTGTTACGATATTGCCAGGTTAGCGTTAGATATTAATGAAGGAAACTAAGAAAGATAATTTTCATGAAAGAAGCTAGGGAAGGATTAGGCGACATAGTAGCCGCTATAAAGTTCTACCTGGACGTTGAGAAGGAATCAGGCGTCGAAGAATGCTTTTGCGCGTGCGGCCCGAAAGGGGCATCGGCAGAGAAAGCTGGTCCCTCTGATATGGAATCTTTAAAACATGAGCTTTTGCAATGCAAAGAGTGCGATCTCCACAGAACGAGGAGGAATGTTGTGTTCGGTTCGGGCAACCCCGGAGCGCGCCTTATGTTCGTAGGAGAAGCGCCGGGCGAAGATGAAGACGCCCAAGGCGCCCCTTTTGTCGGACGGGCAGGCCAGCTCTTGACCAAGATAATAGAAGCGATGGGGCTAAAGAGAGAAGACGTTTACATCGCCAATATATTAAAATGCCGGCCGCCCAATAACCGCGCCCCTCTTCCCGCGGAAATACTGGCCTGTGAAGGGAACGTGAAGAGACAGATCGACCTGATAAAGCCTAAGGTCATCTGCACGCTCGGGAAATCCGCGAGCCAGACGCTTTTGAGGACGATGACGCCGATATCGGCCCTGCGCGGCAAATTCCACACTTATAACGGTGTAAAGGTCATGCCGACATTCCATCCCGCTTATCTTTTGAGAAATCCCGCCGATAAGAAACTCGTATGGGAAGACATGAAGAAGATAAAGAAAGAGTTGTAATAAACAAAAAATAGATCGAAATATGCCGAAATTCGCTGAAATAGCAATACCGCTTCCCATGGATCGCATATTCCACTATGGCATACCTGAGAGGTTGGCCCAGGATATTGCCGTAGGTAAACGCGTCTTTGTGCCGTTCACGAACAGGACAATGGTCGGATATGTCGTAGGTTTTAGCGAAATATCCGACGTAAAAGACGTAAAAGAGATCATCTCCGTTATCGACAAAGACCCTATTATAAGCCAAGAGATGTTAAAGCTGACCGAATGGATAAAGGAGAACTATTTTTGTTCCTGGGGCAGCGCCATAGAAGCTGTTGTGCCGGGGGGAATAAAGAAGGGCAAGGTTGCTATAGGCTCAAGGTTAAGCGATGCCGATGTCGGATCCGGCCAATTCGCGCAGTCAGTTCCGCACATATTGAACGAAGAGCAGTCGAAGGCTGTGAAATTAATATCGTCTTTCATCGAAAAAAAAGAATATAAAACATTTCTTCTTTATGGGATAACCGCAAGCGGCAAGACTGAGGTGTACTTGCAGTCCATCGACCTTGTCCTTTCGAAGGGCCGCTCGGCCATAGTCCTTGTCCCCGAAATATCATTGACGCCGCAGACGATCGAAAGATTCGTGTCGAGGTTCGGCGAAGGCGTCGCTGTCATCCATTCGAAATTGACGCCTGCCAAGCGGTTCCTGGAATGGAAAAAGATAAAAGAAGGCAGGGCGAGGATAGTGGTAGGCGCCCGTTCCGCCATATTCTCACCCGTGAAAGACCTGGGCCTCATCATAATAGACGAAGAGCACGAGACGACGTATAAACAGGATGACGTGCCCCGTTATCACGCGCGCGATGTCGCGGAAGAGAGAGCAAAGCTGAACAACTGCCCTCTCATACTGGGAAGCGCTACGCCTTCCCTGGAATCTTACTACAGGGCAAAGGAAGGCAGATATACGCTGGTAAAACTGACCAAAAGGATAGACGAGCGGCTCCTCCCGAAGGTAAAGATCGTCGACATGCGGATGGAGCTTGCGACTAGAAAAAAAGTCGCGATATTTTCCAAGGTCTTTCTCGACGCCGTGGATACGGCCATGAAGGCGGGCAAACAGGCGATAATATTTTTGAACAGGCGCGGATTTTCCACTTTCATCAATTGTAAATCGTGCGGCCTTGTCCTGAAATGCAAGCACTGCGATACTGTCATGGTCTATCATTTTGAGACTAAAAAACTCGTCTGCCATTATTGTAATTACACGACCGAGCCTCCGGATATATGCCCTAAATGCAGGTCGGGATACATCAGGTATTTTGGCCTTGGGACGGAAAGAGTAGAATCGGAGATAAGCCATAATTTCGCGCACGTAAAAATAGCCAGGATGGATTCAGATACTACCGCGAAACGCGGTTCTCACGATAGAATATTGGGGCTCTTTAAGTCAGGTGCCGTCAAGCTTCTCGTAGGGACCCAGATGATAGCCAAGGGGCTCGATTTCCCGGAAGTTACTTTAGTAGGCGTTGTTTCCGCGGATGTTACCCTGAATATCCCGGACTTCCGGTCGAGCGAGCGGACGTTCAATTTATTGACCCAGGTTGCGGGAAGGGCCGGCCGTGGAGACGCGGGAGGAGAGGTCATCATCCAGACTTACGCCCCGCATCATTACGCTATCCTCACCGCGGCAAAACACGACTACGACAAGTTCTATCACGAGGAGATAATCTCGCGCAAAGAGCTTTTGTTCCCGCCTTTTATAAATCTGGTGAAAATTACCGTCAGGGCGAGAAACGATGATGCGGCCGCGAATGCGGCAGCGGACCTGGCGAACGCGATAAAAGCAGAAGATAAAGATATGATGGTTGCAGGGCCTGCGCCCGCGCCGATCACGCGGATGCGGGGCTACTTCAGGCATAATATATTGCTTAAGGATAAAGACAGGCTCAAGATGTGCGGCCTGATGAAAAAGGTGTTATCGAAATTCAGGAAGCCGCATGGGATCTTAATAGCGGTCGATGTAGATCCGATATCGATGTAAGGGAGTAAAATTTTTCGTATCTCGTGGTAGAATGTGATGCGTC
>PLNN01000065.1:6118-9034 GCA_003142795.1 Candidatus Omnitrophota bacterium | reverse complement strand
CTTTTTTTTGACTTTTTTCCACCTGTGCCTTGTCCCGGATCAAAAAAAGGTGGGCCTTTTAATGTCATGCCCGGGACAAACTACTGCAACCCTCTTTGCAATGCGCAACGGGTCTAAGCATGTATCTTATCATAATTCTCATTATTATCACCTCTTTTCTATTTTTTTACTGTAACGTCTTTACCTAAAATTTGCGCCATGTCATTTTCAGGCGTTGTTATCAATTTCAGGTCGAATTTTTCCTGCAACACCTTGAATACATTCGGCGTAATGAATGCCGGCGGCGTAGGCCCAACCCTTATGCCTTTTATATCTAGTGCCAGCAATGTCAGGAGTATCGCAACCGCTTTCTGTTCGAACCATGATAAAACCATGGTAAGCGGCAGATCGTTCACTCCGCAGTTAAAAGCCTTGGCCAAGGCAAGTGCGACTTGGATCGCGGAATATGCGTTGTTGCATTGGCCTATGTCGATCAATCTCGGGATACCGTCGATAACTCCAAAATCGAGTTTATTGAACCTGTACTTGCCGCATGCCAGAGTCAATATAACACAATCCTTCGGAACTCTCTCGGCGAATTCCGTGTAATAATTACGCCCCGGCTTCGCGCCATCACAGCCGCCTATCAGGAAGAAGCGTTTTATTTTACCAGCTTTTACAGCGGCAACTATCTTGTCCGCAAGGCCCAATATAGCGGTGTGGTGAAAACCGGTCATTATCTTTTTACCCGGAGCTTCAGGCAGCGGCGGCAAAGACTTAGCCTTTTTAATGACTTCCGAGAAGTCCCTTCCCGTTATGTGTTTGGCTCCAGGCACTCCGGTTATCCCGACAGTAAACAATCTGTCGATGTATGAATTTGCGGGCGGAATGAGCACGCAATTCGTCGTTGCCAGGATCGCCCCGCTGAATGAATTGAATTCCTCCTTCTGCTCCTGCCATGCCCCGCCGTAATTCCCTGCCAGATGTTTGAATTTCTTCAATACGGGGTAGCCGTGCGCCGGAAGCATCTCGCTGTGGGTGTAAACATTGATGCCCGTCCCCTCGGTTTGTTTCAGTAGTTCATAGAGATCCAATAAATCGTGCCCGGTAATAAGTATGCCGGGGCCCTTCTTTGTTCCTGTGTCAACTTCCGTAGGCACGGGATTTCCGAAACGCGCCGTATGGGCCTTGTCCAGCACCTCCATCGTCTTAAGGTTCATCATGCCGCATTTTAAGACCAGCTCGAGATGCTGATTAATGTCAAAGCTCACGTTAGTGACAGTTTTGAATAGCGCTTCGTGCATAAAAGCATCCACATCTTCATCGCGCGCGCCAAGCTCTCTGGCATGATACGCGTAAGCGGCCATGCCTTTCAGTCCGAATAACAGTATGTCCTGCAGACTCTGGATATCCGCATTCTTGCCGCACACGCCGCCCACGGTGCACCCTGTTCCTCCTGCTGTTTGTTCGCATTGATAACAAAACANNCTCGTCCTTGCCGCAGACCGAATAGTCGCTGCAGCCCGTTCCTCTTGAAGTCTGTTCGCATTGATAACAAAACATCAATTACCTCCCTTTTTTATTCCGGCATTTTTATGCCGGCTATACGTCTCTTCGCCAAAACACTCTTTGGCGTATTTGCACCAGTCGATACAGCATTGCCCAAGCTGTCTGGCAACTACCTTTTTGCAAGTACCGCATCTTGCTTCGGTCTCATCGCTCCACAACTCCGCCTCGCCGCCGCAATAAGGACACTTCATCATTTCCGGCTTAGGTTGTTTAAATTTATGCGATCCGGGACAATTGAATATCATTTTATTCTTTCCCCCTGTATCCCTATGACGATCTCCTTAAAAGGTATCTTTTTGCCCGAAACCGATATCGCTTCCTTAATAGCGCCTATCAAACCGAAGCAGCATGGCACTTCCATATGTGCGTAGGTTATAGATCTTATTGCGTTTTCCTTTAATATTTCTGTTATCTTTTCCCTATAATACGCGGCGTCATCAAGCTTCGGACAGCCGATCAGTAATACTTTACCCTTTAACAGATCCTCATGAAAATTCGCGTAAGCGAACGGAACGCAGTCAGCCGCTATTAATACATCGGCATCTTTAAGATATGGCGCGTTCGATGGGACAAGGCGTATCTGGACAGGCCATTGCCGCAGGCGCGATCCGGACCCTGGGCCTGATGATGTTTCCCTATCCTCTATCGATATTGCGCCCTGGGGGCAATGTCCAAGGCATGCGCCAAGACCATCACATGATACTTCGCTTACCAGCCGCGCCTTGCCGTTGATGATCCTTAAAGCTCCCTCTGCGCAGTTCGGAACACAAAGTCCGCAGCCGTTACATTTTGTCTCGTCTATCTTTATGATTTTTCGTTTTGTCATTGTTCAGGTCTCATTTTCCTATCAGGTCTTTAATAGTTATTCGTCCGACTTCCGAAACAACAAATCTTTCTATTTTTTCAATACGTTTTTTTAGAGGGCACTTCGTCCTGTTGGGGCAAAGGTCTTTATTAAGAAAACATTCGTTAAGCTTAAGGTGTCCCTGAAATATATTTATAATATCCATCACATAGATCTTTTCTGCCGGGCGCACAAGCTTAAACCCGCCGCCTATCCCCTTATAGGACTTTGCGACCCCTTCCCTATTCAATATCTGCAATATCTTCCTCAGGAAAGGCTTTGGTATCTTGAGGGTCTTTACAAGCTCTGGGACGGAAACAAGCTTATCTCTTGATCCTGCCATATATGACACCGCTCTGATCGCGTAATCCGTATTCCTGTTCAATAGCTTCATGTGTAAAAGATACCACATTGGTATCATTTTGTCAATAGAAAGTGTAAAATTTTTCGTTCACCGGAATGGCCCCCTCTCGGCGTTGTGCCCTGGTGGTAGAATGTGATATGTCGAGTGGTTCGCAGGGACG
>PLNN01000065.1:0-6037 GCA_003142795.1 Candidatus Omnitrophota bacterium | reverse complement strand
GAAACTGCTCAACAGCTTAACGTATTTGCAGGTTCAGTGGCCATCGAAATTTTTCCACAGCAAATTGCATGCCTAATGCAATTTGCGGCAAGCGGAAGGCGGCCACAAAGTTACGCCTGACTGATGATACGAAAAATTTTAATAAAAAAGGCGCTCTCGAATTAATCGAGAGCGCCTTGTGAACTACCGGTACTTTTTACAGACCTTTTTTGATCATGAATTCTATCAGGTCAACGATCCTGCAGGAATATCCCCACTCGTTGTCGTACCATGCGATGACTTTGGCAAAGTTCCCGCCGATCACCTTCGTCATCTTCGAATCAACGGTCGCCGAGGCCGGATAATGGTTGAAGTCGACCGACACAACATCGTCCTCTGTGTAATCCATTATGCCCTTTAGCTTACCTTCGGACGCGGCCTTTAACGCCTTGTTGATATCTTCGACGGTAACTTCTTTCTTCAAAGTAGCGCTCAGGTCCACAACCGAAACGTTCGGGACAGGCACTCTCATCGAGAAACCGTCAAGCTTGCCTTTAAGTTCCGGCAGGACAAGCCCTATCGCTTTAGCTGCGCCTGTAGATGTCGGTATCATCGAAACGGCNNTTCGTATAAGCGTGGATCGTCGTCATCAGGCCCTTCTCTATCCCGAACACGTCATTTATCACTTTTGCTACCGGAGCAAGGCAATTCGTAGTGCATGAAGCGTTGGAAACTACCGAATGTTTCTTCGGATCGTATTTATCCTCATTGACGCCCATGACTATCGTAAGGTCTTCACCTTCAGCCGGAGCGGATATGATGACTTTCTTCGCGCCGCCTTTTGTAATATGATTGATCGCGCCCTTAACCTCTTTACCCTTCTTGTTTACCCCGTCATTCTTTATGGTGAAAAGACCCGTCGATTCTACTACTATATCGACTCCCAGCTCTTTCCACGGCAACTCACCCGGGTCCTTTTTTGCGAGGACCCTTATCTCTTTCCCATTAACTATTATAGAATCGGTCCCCGCCTTTACGTTGCCTCCCGGGAAACGGCCGTGCACAGAGTCGTATTTTAATAAATGCGCCAGTGTCTTCGCGTCCGCGATGTCGTTAACGGCAACGAGCTCTATATTATTGGAATTTCTTTCAAGGATCGCCCGTCCAACCATCCTTCCTATCCTGCCAAACCCGTTGATGCCTACCTTTACTGCCATCTCTACTGCCCTCCTTGGATGAGGCCACAACTTATGGAGCAAAGCGACATAAGTTGTTCGCCTTGCTTTACTGTTGGGCCGAATTTATCCCGAAACATACTTATTAAGGCCCATACCTTAAGATATAAATTTCATGTTTCGGGATTTCACTATTTTTCTTCTGTTTTCACGCTCAGCAGATTTTGCGCTGCTATATCCGGCGGGACCGGATTGATGTAAAAACCGCTGCCCCATTCGAATCCCGCGACCTTCGACAACTTAGGCATTATCTCCACATGCCAGTGGTAATCCTCTCTCTCGTGCCCATTTATGGGGGAGGTGTGGATTATAAAATTATAAGACGGATCTTTCAACAGCCCTTTTATCTTCGCCAGAGAATTGCGAAGCGCGCATGCGAAATCAGGAACGCGATCCCGCTCAAGGCTGGTGAAATCGGACTGGTGTTTCTTCGGCAATATCCAGACTTCGTAAGCGAACCTGGAAACATACGGGCAGAACGCCAGGAAGTATTTCCCGTCATATATGATCCGGCTCTTCTCTTCCTGCTCGCCTCTTATTATATCACAAAAGACGCACCTTTCCTTATATTCATAATACTTCGCCGCGCCGTCTATCTCTTCATAGACCCGCTTGGGAACGATGGGCAGCGCGATGAGCTGGCTGTGCGGATGTTCCAGTGACGCGCCTGCCGATTTACCGTAATTCTTGAATATCAGTATATATTTAAACCTATTATCGCGCCGCAGATCTATGGAGCGTGCAAGATATGCCCAGACGACCTCTTCTGTTTCGGCGCATGTCAGGTCGCCCATATCCCTGAAATGATCGGGCGTATCTATTATGACTTCATGCGCGCCAACACCATTCATCATGTCGAATACACCGATGCCTTCCCTGTTCAATTCGCCCTCTATTCTAAGCGCCGGAAATTTATTAGGTACTACCCGCACTGTCCAATTAGGTGTATTGGGCGCGCCGTAAGAGCGGTGCGCTATTATTTCCGGGGGGGTCAGGCCTTCGTTGCCCGAGCAGAACGAGCAATTATCTTTATTCTTTATGTGCGGCTCAGGCTTAAAATCGGATGGCTGGAGTACCTTGTCCAGATACACTATTATCCATCTTCCGGTTATCGGGTCACGTCTTAATTCACTCACTTATATACCTTCCTTATAAATTACTTCGCTTCCCGCACTGACTTGCATGCGTCTTCGGGAGGCAAAGGATTGATGTAAAACCCGCTGCCCCATTCGAATCCCGCAACGCGCGTCAATATCGGCAATATCTCGAAATGCCAGTGATAATCGCGGTCGATCGTCTCCCAGTAACCACGTTTATTGGCGTCCCTTCTGAAAGGCGCGGTATGCAGGATAAAATTATACGGAAAATCGCCTATCACTTTTCTTGTCCCGGCAAATACCGCGTCCGCGATCTCCGTAAAATCCCGGATCTTATTCCTGTCGATCTTATAAAAATCGCAAGCGTGTTCTTTCGGCAATATCCACGTCTCGAAAGGGAACCTTGACGCGAACGGCGATATCGCTATAAAATTATTATTCTCGGCTACGACACGCTTCGCGGCCGTTATCTCCTGTTTTATTATATCGCAATATACGCATCTTTCTTTATAATCGTAATATGTCTTCGCTCCGGCGAGCTCTTCCTTGACCCTCTTAAGGTTGACGGGGGTCCCGATCAGCTGTGTCCTTGCGTGCTTAATGTGTCCGCCTCCCGCAGCGATGCCGTAATTCTTAAATACGAGGACATATTTGATATCCGGGTCTCTTTCGAGGTCGATCATCCTATCCAGTATGACATTAACGTTTTTTATAGACTGCTCTTTGGACAATTCCCATTCCCTTAAATGGCGCGGCGACTCCACTACTATTTCATGCGCGCCCCTGGCATTCATCAGGTCATACATGCCGTGACCGTGCCGGTCGAGGGAGTCCGATATATGAAGGAGCGGCGATATGCTGGGCACAACGCGAATGTCCCATCCGGACGAGTTCGGCGTCGTTCCGGGCCTTCTGATCGCGTATATCTCGGGCGGCGTCATCGACTCATTGCCTTCGCAGAAAGGACATTTCTCTCCTGATACAAGCTCTTCTTTTTCCACGGCGGCCGTTCCGAATTGATCCGGCCTCTTAGCCCTTTCCGTAGCAATGATGACCCATCTTCCTATAACCGGGTCGCGCCTTAATTCAGGCATAGCCTAGCCTCTCCCCTTTAAAAAAGTAAGAAAATCGCTCGGGTTGACGACTCCTAAAATATTGCCATTTTCATCTTTGACTATTATGAGCTCGCCTTTCCGCGCCTCGACTTTATCCAGAGCCGATTTGAGCGAGGTCTGCGGACTGACCGTTATGAATTTTCTCTGCATTACATTGGCAACGGACGAATCGAGTTCCTTCACGAACGCTTCCGGGATCCTGAAAACGACCTCCTTATTTATGCTTTTAAGTTTCTCCCGGACAAAATCATATAATTTAGAAATAAGTATCCTTTTATAACTGATAGCGATCGGGAAGAACGGTTTTCCTTCGATAAAATTCAGATGCGTCTCGAAAGTCGATTGTCCGGTCTCCTGGTCCACGGACAGTAAATACCTTAACGAGCTGTCCGGTATCTCGTCTGTCCTGTCCTCCGGTATCGCGGCCAGATACGCCAGCTCATAAACATCTTCTTCGTCAAGGTCCAGGAAAGGATAGTTTTCTTTTATGCGGTTGGCAAGCTCTGTGTCCTGGTCACGATAGTCCGAGACGTATTTTTCGAACGTATCTATGGCATCGGCTAGAAATACGCCGAGCGCTACATCTACATTGTAAAGAAGGCCTGCCGCAACCATCGCGCCGTCGTCCGATTGTCCCGGTCCGACATGGTGGCGTATATACATGTATTTGATATGCTTGGCCTTGGATGCCTTCTTCTTCTTTGCTTTCTCCGGATCGACGATGAGGCCGTATGCCCTGTAATGGGAGAGCCTGTCCTCATTCTCCTGATGGGCCAGCATTTCGCCGTCAAGCCCCATATCTTCCATGACCTTTGTATTCACAAGATAACAGCGGCCATACCCTATCTTTATCTTATATTTTTCTTGCGTCTTTTTCCTTATTTCCGGATTGTCTCTCAATCCGCCGAGGTATAGGCCTTTTAAAACGTCGTGGTAATTGACGGTCCTCTCTTTGAACTGCGGAATACCCAAGAGCGGGCGCCCGCTCTTCGTAACAAGCCTGTCACGCGGATCTTCCGCTATGGCGCTGTCCGCGAAATCCGCTATTTCGTCTATCAGCTCCTGCCTCTTGGTCTTGACGACCTTCGGAGACCGCCCGAGGGCGCTCACGACATCGTCTATTGTTGTGTTAACGTAAAAGCGTTTATTGAAGACGCCCGCGCCGTTATGAGCGCGGCCCTCGATAGATTGCATAAATATGAGGTCTTCCACCCGCGGTATCGTGTAGAGACGCTCCGATGTCTTGAGATTATGAAAATCCTGCTGTATAATTTCTCTTGGCGCTATTTTCTTTGGCATAATTTGGAAAATTATAACATATAGGTTATATTAATAAAAGATAATTCTAGCCGCCGAACCTGTATCCGGGATTTATTTTATGCCCTCGGACAAAAGAATCGGCATCCAACGCCTTTTTGCCTTCAAGCTGCAGATATTCTATCGCTATATTTTCGGTTCCTGTCCTCACGACAATGCCTTTGTCTTTCACTATATCGACAACTTCTCCGGGCACCGTTTCTTTTAAGACAACTGAAGACGCGATTTCCGTCTTAAGTATCTTCAGCGTCTTCCCGTCGTAATAAGTATATGCGCCGGGCCATGGCAGAAGGCCGCGAACTCTATTATGGATCTCACCGGCAGGGCGCGACCAATCTATAAGGCCGTCCTCTTTCTTCAATTTCGGCGCATAGCTTGCCGAAGAGCCGTCCTGTTTTGTCAATTTCAGGTTTTTGCCTTCTTTTTCTATCGTTTTTATCGTATCCAATAAAAGCTTAGCGCCGTCTTCCGAAAGTTTTTCTGTAAGCGTAATATTTGTATCTTCATCGCCGATAGCGGCTTCTTTCTTAGATATGATGTCGCCCTCATCCATCTTCTCGTTCATCTTAATTATTGTAACACCGCTCGTCTTTTCGCCGTTTATCACCGCCCAATTTGTCGGCGCCGCGCCTCTGTACTTCGGCAGGAGCGAACCATGCAGGTTTATCGAATAAAGTTTCGGCAGTTCGAGAGCTGCCTTCTTCAGTATCTGGCCGAACGAGATCACGACGAATAGATCCGCATTTAATTTTTTCAGAAATTCGAGAGATTCTATACCCGAAGCATTCACCGGCTGATAAACCGGAATATTTTGGCCGAGTGCTACAACCTTAGTCGGCGGCGGCGAAAGCTTCAGGTCCCTGCCCCTCTTTCGGTCCGGCTGTGTCACGAGCGCAAGCACCTTATGCTGCGATGCAATCAACACCTTTAGCGAAGGTATCGCAAATTCCGATGTTCCAAAAAACACTATATTCATATCTCTCTCCTGAAATTTTTCGTTATCATCCCTTAGGCGTAACTTTGTGGCCGCCTTCCGCTTGCCGCAAATTGCATTAGGCATGCAATTTGCTGTGGAAAAATTTCGATGGCCACTGAACCTGCAANNAAATTTTTAACAGTCGCTCCAGGCGGACCACCAAAGTTCTGCCATCTGACTGCCGAAAAATTTCCAATTCGCTCCCCAATAAAATTTTCGATTAACTCAGGAATGTGATGTGGCGACGTGGTGAGCAGGGCGTTAAAACTTGCGCGACAGCGTTCGCGCAAGTTTTACCGAGCGAAAATTTTGGCATGG
>PLNN01000001.1 GCA_003142795.1 Candidatus Omnitrophota bacterium | reverse complement strand
CAAAGAAAATATTGACGTATTGAAGCAGGTCGTAATATACTTAGAGAAAAACAAGGAGCCCGAATGAAAGCGCCTAATACTATCCTCGACCAATGCCTACCAATCTTCGCCCAACTCGAAGGCCTCCCGCTCAAAGCCAAAATCGAAGCTATTAATGCCATCCGCTTAGCCTTAGCCCAACATAGCCCTTTCAAAACCGAACCGGTGGACTGTGTCCAATGGATACCTAATACCGAGGTCCAAGCCAACGACTACAATCCCAACACAGTAGCACCACCTGAAATGAAGCTGTTAGAGCTTAGCATTCAAGAGGACGGCTATACTCAGCCTATCGTCGGTTGGAAGCGCGAAGACGCTATCGAGGTCATTGACGGCTTCCATAGACATCGCGTTGGCAAAGAGAGTAAAGCCATCCAGAAGCGCATCCACGGTTACCTACCGCTAGTGGTGATCACTAGCGACCGCTCTGAACTGAGCGACCGTATGGCGTCCACGATTCGCCACAATCGAGCGCGCGGTAAGCACGGCGTTGATTCTATGTCTGACATCGTCGTAGAGTTGAAGAAGCGTAATCGCAGTGAGGACTGGATTGCTAAGCATTTAGGGATGGACGAGTACGAAGTCCTTCGCCTATGCCAGGTATCCGGGCTAGTCGAGCTATTCGCTAACACAGGGTTTAGTAAGTCATGGGACATTGAAGTGCACGACGATAACATCGACACTGACTTACTTGATGAGGCTGACGTATGACGCGCATCTTTCACCCGTATGATAAGTGGGAAGATTATAAGCACGGCTTTTATGGCGGTATGGATTATCCGAAGGACGGGACTTTAGAGCTATATGCCAGCCTGCTTAAAGACTTGCCTCGGTTTGAGGCGGCTCTACAAACGATTATATCAGAATGGAAATATAGCTGCGAACATAACTTGACTCACGAGGGTATGAATCGTATTGCGTACTTAGGCCAAGCCGCTTGTGCTTTGGTTTACAATGTACCACATAATGTTTGCATGGGCGGATATAACCTGCTATCTTCAGAAGAACAACAAGCAGCTGATGTGATGGCCCAGAAGTACCTTGACCTTTGGATTAAGGAGTACTATGTCGATCCTAAAAAAGTACAGTGATGTCGATGTCTTAACAGCTAGTCAAGAGCGTATTGCTTACGTATTTGATAATTTCGAGCGAATTTACCTCAGTTTTAGCGCAGGTAAAGATAGCACTGTCATGCTACATCTGGTAATGGCCGAGGCCCGCAAGCGCCAGCGGCGTATTGGTGTAATGTTGGTTGACCTTGAGGCCCAATACAATCTCACAATGGACCACGCTAAGGCTTGCCTTGAGCTGTACGAAGACGTAGCCGATCCGTATTGGGTATGTCTACCAGTAAGCCTTCGTAATGCCGTGTCTAACTATCAACCTCGGTGGGAGGCGTGGGACCCAGATAAAAAAGAATCGTGGGTGAGAGGCTTTCCAAACGCGCCTGGAGTCATCGCAGACGAGAAATTCTTCAACTTCTTCCAACGCGGCATGGAGTTTGAGGAGTTCGTTCCATTATTTGGCGAGTGGTACAGTCAAGGCAAGACTTGCGCTTGTTTCGTTGGCATTCGTACTGACGAGAGTCTTAATCGATTTAGGACTATTGCCTTAAAGACCAAAGTGAAGTTTGGTGGTAAGAACTATACAACCAAAGTGACTGATAACGTGTATAATGTTTACCCTATATATGACTGGGCTGTGTCTGACTTATGGCATTACCACTACATCAATCCAACCTTGCCAACTAACAAGATCTATGAACAGATGCACAAAGCTGGATTGTCGCCTAGTCAGATGCGTATCTGTCAGCCATACGGTGACGATCAACGTAGAGGTTTGTGGCTGTACCACATCCTTGAGCCTGCTACCTGGTATAGGGTTGTAGCTAGAGTCAATGGTGTCAATTCGGGGGCGTTATATATCCAAGAGTCAGGTAACATGACTGGGTACTCGAAGATCACGAAGCCCGATGATCATACCTGGAAGTCCTTTTGCAATTTGCTTTTAGGCTCCTTACCTGAGGCAACACAGAAACATTATATTGTTAAGTTTAAGACATTTTTGAAGTGGTGGAAAGTTAGAGGTTACCCAGACGGTATTCCCGATGAAGCCCCCAGCGTGCTTGAGTCAAAGCGCGTAGCGCCTAGTTGGCGTCGATTGTGTAAGGTCCTACTGCGCAATGACTATTGGTGCAAGGGACTAGCCTTTACCCAGCCAAAGTCAGCTGCATACGGTAAGTATCTAGAAATGAAAAAGGCTAAAACATTATTAACCGCTCCAAAGGAGTCTGTAAATGAAACAACCTAAGTCTCAGGTCCCAAAGTTACCTAAAGGCGTTAACCAAGAGTTCTTGGATGGTATCCAATCGATGGACACTGCTACGCTGAAGGCTGTAGTCGTCACTTTGCAGGTGCAAAACCAAGAGAACGAAGAATTTAAGGCTAGTGACGCTTATGTCCAAGAGCAAGAGGTCTATGAGCAGGCGCGTGAGCGCTTTAACTTAGTCGCAGGGCCTGTCAAAGACACTACTGTATCTTTGAAAAATCGCACGAAGCTGGTTATTGAACGACTGAAAGAAAAAGGTGGCATCTAATGGCCGCCCCAGCCCCAGAGTGTTTATTCCATAATTGGGTGATGTATACAGGGCTTAGAGAAAGTTTTGAGCACTGCTCAGCGTGCGGTTTAAAGAGATCAGAGTATAAGTTAGTTATATTGGATAAGGAGCTTCAGGACTTAGCTGCTTGGCTACCTGTAGGTAGCTTTGATACGTTTGAGCTGCCTAGAGGCATTAATAAAGGGCTTAAATGAAAAAACAAATTAAATTGCAAATGGTGCAAATATACGGACATTCTTGGAATATCATATCTGAGGCAGGCCATATCATTCAAAAAGACATTCGATTGAATACTAGCGCAGAAGCCGAAGATTATATCCGTAGGTATGTGTCAAGTTATCCTGCTATGGGGTATGTCATGGTTCCTGCATCAAAATGAGATAACGGTGGACTTCTCATAATATATACGGTATTCTTTTGATATAACAACGTAAGGGAGATTATATGTTGCACGCTAAAGTCATTAAATGCATCGGCACGAAACGTTTTGAAGTGGAGTTGTTTCAATTGGAAAGCGGTTTTTATTGCATTAAGCATGACAATAAAAAAGAAGGCAAAGTAGCTTTTAGCGAGACGATTAATGATTTTAAGACCGCGTCTTTCATGTTCGATTTAAAAGTTCAAGA
>PLNN01000016.1:34508-34704 GCA_003142795.1 Candidatus Omnitrophota bacterium | reverse complement strand
AAAGCCCATGAAGAGTTACAGGAGTTGGCCGCCGAGTTAAAGCGTACCACTCGGGCAAAATCCGAGTTTCTGGCCAACATGTCGCATGAGCTCAGGACCCCGCTTAACTCCATTAACGGTTTCTCTGAGATATTATACGATGAGACTTTCGGGCCGCTTAGTGAGAAGCAGAAAAAATACGTTAATAATATTTTAA
>PLNN01000016.1:0-34502 GCA_003142795.1 Candidatus Omnitrophota bacterium | reverse complement strand
CTCAAGGTAAAAGAGATACTTTACAACCTGCTTTCAAACGCAGTTAAATTTACCCCCGAGGGTGGTAAGATCGGCATGCGGGCGAAAAAGGCTGGTTCCGCGGGAATAGAAATAGTGGTCTGGGATACGGGGGCAGGTATCGCATCCGAAAACATGGGAAAAATATTTGAAGGGTTCTTTCGTGTCGATACTCCATATTCCCGAGTAACTGAAGGGACCGGACTAGGGCTACCGCTCTCTAAAAAGCTGGTTGAGTTACATGGCGGGAAGTTTTTCGTAGCATCAGAGGGGCTAAATAAAGGCACCCAGGTCAGGTTTACTTTACCGATCATATCCAGAAAGGTGGTGTGAGATGAGGAATAGAGCCTTAATTGTCGATGATAATGGTAACAATCTGATGTTGGAAAAAGACCTCCTGGAGGTCGCCGGCTTCGAAGTATTTACAGCTCAAGATGCTTCCAGCGGAATTGCCATTGCCAGGAAAGAAAAACCGGATATCATAATTATGGATGTGCGGCTTCCGGATATGCGCGGCAGCGAAGCTGCCATGATATTGCGTCAAGACAAAGAGACAAGTGATGTTCCCATTGTTTTTGTAACTGCCTCTGTACTGGCAGAAGACAGAGAAGATATAAGATCTATAACTAATAGCGGGTTCATAGGTAAGCCGATAAATACGCGAACTTTTGCGAAAGAGATCAGTAAATTTATTACTCAAAAGAGGTAGAAGATGAAAGACAAGCCGGTAATTTTAGCTGTTGACGACCAGCTCCAAAACATCGAACTTCTCGAGGCATATCTTGTCCCGCAGGGTTATGAAATTGTCAGGGCCTCAAGCGGCGAAGAAGCGCTCTTAAAACTTGTCCACGATCAGATCGATCTTATTTTGCTGGATATAATGATGCCTAAGATGTCCGGTTTAGAAGTGCTGGAGAGATTGCGCGCCGATAAAACGACGAAGGCGATCCCGGTGGTAATGGTGACCGCTCTTAAGGAGACCGAAGACAAGATAAGGGCCCTTGAGGCGGGATGCGATGATTTTATCTCCAAACCCGTTGATAAGATCGAGTTATTGGCAAGAGTTAAGTCTATACTCAAGATAAGCCACTATCTCCGGCAGCTAAATGAAAAAGAAAAATTTAAGGCAGTAGTCGATAAAATAAGCGATGGCATTGCTATATGTGGCCCGGACTATATAATTAAAGATAGCAATACGGCGATCTTAAAGTACTTAAATATTACCGATCCGGCGAATGTTAATCTGGTCGAAACGCTATTCAAGGATTATTCTGTTTCTATAAACAAAGAAGCTCTTATGGATTTAACGATCGCGCATAAAACATTTGATATTGTACGCCAGGATCCAGGGACGGCAGAGCCATTATATTTAGAAACAAGTTTGGATGTGATAAAAAATTCAGCCGGAGAGCTATTAAGTATTGTTTTTATTTTGCGAGATGTTACCGCAGCGCGCAAGGAGGAATTGCTAAAACAGGATTCTTTAGCGCTTATTTCGCATCAATTGAGCATGCCGCTTGGAGTGATCAGCGGAAATATATCGTTACTTCTGGGCGGGTCATACGGGCCGCTTAATGAGGAGCAAAAAAAAGCGATCGATGCCGTCTCTAAACAAACAACTTTACTTATATCAATGGTTGAGAAGCTGCTTGGGTTCACCATTGTATGCAGCCACTCTTCTAAGGAAAATTTATGATGAAATCTTACGATGAAATGGCGAAGGAAGTGTTAGAAAACATCACGATCCACGATATCCTTGAAGTGATAAATAAGAAGTATGGCGATGTTACCGCTCTTCAGATAAAAGAGGAAGGCGGTAATTTCCGGAAACTATCTTATGTAGAATTGGGCAGGAGGGCCGTTGACGTATCTTCCGCTCTCATCAAGCTTGGTATAGAAAAATATGACAGGGTCGCCATCCTTTCGGAATCCCGGCCTGAGTGGGCTATCGCATGTTTCGGGATCACGGCGTGCGGAGCGATAATCGTGCCGATCGATGCTAAGCTGGGTGAAAAAGAGGTCCAGTTTATACTGAATGACAGCCAGGCAAAGTGCGTATTTGTCAGCGAAAAACACTTTGGGACGATCGATAATTCGAAAACAGCGCTTCCGCATATAAAGAATATCATAACTTTCGATAACGTAAAGCACGGCGATGTTATTTTGCTGGAAGATCTAAAGATGAAAGAGGGCGAGGAGAAATACAAACCCATACATCCTGAGGATACGGCACTAGTCGTATATACTTCCGGGACAACAGGTATTGCTAAAGGCGTTGAGCTGTCATATAGGAACCTTTTATTCCAGGCAATAGGGATAAGCGAAATAGCCTGCTACAATAAAGAAGACCAATTCATTTCGATATTGTCATTAAATCACATGCTCGAAATGGCCGGAGGCCTCATTGCGCCCCTTTATGCGGGATCTTGCATTACTTATTGCGATACTATTAAAACAGCCGCTCTTGCCGCGATCATGAAAGAGACGCACACCACAAAGATGATATGCGTGCCGCTCGTCCTGAAGATGATCAATGACGACATCATGAGTAAAGTTGAGAAGCTGCCGTCATATAAAAAGAAACTTTTTATGGGGCTGTTAACTTTGTCAAGACTATTGCTCAAACTCAATATACGGATAGGGAGATCGCTATTTCCGTCTATTCATAAGGAATTCGGCGGAAGCCTTAGGGTTTTTTTGAGCGGGGGAGCCCCGTTAGATCCGGGATTAGAGCTAAACCTTAATGCGTTTGGTTTCATAGTGCTTCAGGGTTACGGCCTTACAGAGACGGCCCCGGTAATTGCGGTAAACAGCTATAAGCATAATAGGATAGGAACTGTAGGCATGCCCTTAAAGGGCTCCGAGGTAAAGATATTAAAAGAAAATGAG
Organism: Candidatus Omnitrophota bacterium; assembly: GCA_003142795.1. Classification (GTDB taxonomy): domain Bacteria; phylum Omnitrophota; class Gorgyraeia; order 2-01-FULL-45-10; family 2-01-FULL-45-10; genus FEN-1320. The sequence continues at coordinate 31,595 of PLNN01000016.1, read as the reverse complement.
TTCGCAAAAGACGGTGAGATACTGACGCGCGGGCCGCATGTGATGAAAGGATATTACAAAAACCCTGAAAAGACCGCGGAAGTCCTGAAAGACGGCTGGCTTTATACAGGAGATATCGGTTATCTGGATAAAGACGGATTCCTGCATATCTCGGGCCGCCTGCGGAACCTTATAGTCCTTACCACCGGTAAGAAAATATTCCCGGAAGAAGTGGAAGAGGTAATAGGGAAGACCCCGTATATCAAAGAAATATGCGTTTTAGGCAAGACCGCTACCGAGGGGGAGCGTAAGGGAGGCGAAGAAGTATATGCTATCGTTGTGCCGAATCTTGATATGTTCGGTCAGGATGAAAAAAATGATGAAAAGAAAATAAAAGAGCGGATATCGTCGGAGATAGCGCGACTGAGCGGGAACCTCGCCGACTACAAACGAATAACGGATTTTGAGATTTGGCGCGAGGATCTTCCTAAAACGGTAAGCAGGAAGATCAAAAGAAAAGAGCTTGCTGATATAATAAAAAAACGGGCCTTAGAAAACAAAGGATAGCGTGCGATGTTCTATTTTATAATCCGCTGGTTCGCCCTGATCTTCTCCAAACTGTGGCTGTGGTTTAAGGTAGAAGGAAGAGAGCATATACCAGCCAAGGGCGCGTTCATATTTGCCGCAAATCATTCCAGCTATCTTGACCCGCTTCTTTTGGCGGCGTCGACGAGCCGCCCGATCCATTTCATTACCCGCGTCAACCTGTTATCACATTCCTTACTGGGCTGGATATTGAGGCATGCCAACGCGATCCCGGCAAAAAGACACTCTAAGGATATGAGTTTGATAAAGGATTCACTGCGATTGCTTGCGAAAGGCAAAGTGATCGGGATTTTTCCTGAAGGCGTCCGGACGAAGGATCGATTGCTACACCGGGCGAAATCAGGCATCGGGATGCTTGTCTATATGGCGAAAGCTCCGGTCCTGCCCGCGTACATCGAGGGCACATTTGACGCGTTACCGCGCAGGATCAGGACATTTAAACGCCATCCTGTGCGGGTATATATCGGCAAGCCCATCTATTTCACAAAAGAATTTGCCGGAGAACAGACTAAAGAAGCGTATCAGCGGATCAGTGATGAGATAATGCGGCAGATCGCAGAGCTGAAGAGGATCCATTCCCCCGCGACACAAACATAAAAAGGAGGTTGTATGAAGATATGGATGATTTTTGTAGGCATTTTGGTAATTTTAGCGGCTCATGGCGCCTGGTGCGCCGAAACGCCGATACATTTTGATTTTGAGAGCGATGCCGAGGGGTGGGCGATCCCGGATTGGGCACTGGAACAAAAGGATTCCGTAGGCAGAAGCGTATCGATAAGTCCGGAGCAGTTCTCAAGCGGGATGCGATCGCTTAAACTTACCTGTGATTTCCCCGGCAATTCTTGGGCCTCCGCAATAGTCGAATACCAAAAGGACCTGGACCTGCGGGGGTATAAGAGCATTTCTGCGGATATATATATTCCAAAGAATGCGCCTGACGGATTTCTCGCGGCGAAGATCGTGGTCACTACTAACGGTTTAGGGCAGTGGATCGAAATGCGGGAAGCGCTTCCGCTAAAACCGGGCGAGTGGGTTACTGTCAAAGCGCCCCTCGAAACGAGTCCCAGCGGAGAGATGAAATACTGGAGATGTCGCACGAACGAGGAATGCATTATATCGCAGTTAGACAAAGTGAGAAGGCTAGCCGTCAGGATAGAGTATAATGTGAACGTTGTTAAGGTGGGCCCGCCTTATAAAGGAGATGTATATATCGATAATGTGACCATCGAATAATGCATGGGAGAATAAATACATGAGAACTATAAGAACAAGATGGATGCCAGGAGTTCTAATAATTATTTTTTCGGTTAGTGTGCTATCGATCCAGGGCTGCGCTACCCTGCATCCGCGGAACGCGGTGCCGATGGATTTTTCCGGGAAAGTTACTATAGCTGGCATGCCGGATATACGCACTGATCTAGATGACCCGGATCCGGTCGTTATGCGGAAGAGTTTGATCGAGTCCTTCAAGCAAGAGGGTTTCGTCAATCCGCTTGGCATTAAGATCTATCCTGTGCTGGCCATCTCCGGCGCCGGAGCTAATGGTGCCTATGGCGCAGGGTTTTTACTAGGCTGGTCTAAGGAAGGCTCGCGGCCGCTTTTTAAGATAATTACAGGTGTTAGCAGCGGGTCGATCATTGCTCTTTATACGTTTTTAGGAAAAGACTACGATGACAAACTGGAGAAATTTTTTACCACGACGTCCACTAAAGATGTAGTGAAACGAAAAAATATCTTCAGCATTTTATTTGGAGACTCTCTTATGAGTACCGCTCCTCTGGCCAAAATGATCTCGGCTATGGTGGATGAGAAATTAATAGTAAGGGTTGCCGAAGAACACAGGCGCGGCCGCAGGCTGTTTATAGGGACGGTAAATCTTGACGCGCAGGAATTTGTTGTNNCCGGTATATTTTAAAGTAATTTCGGAAACCGGAGAGCATTATGATGAGATGCATGTCGATGGCGCGACCATGAGAGGGATCTTTTTTATCGATCGGTTAACAAAGAATATGGAAGGAGCGGCTAAGCTTTTTGGTATCGATCCCTCAAAATACAGGCCGCAGATCTATATTCTAAGTAACAGTTATATGGCGCCTACCAGGCAGCAGGTAAAGGACAGCCTGGCAGCTATAAGCATGCGCTCTCTTGACACAGTGGTGGCAGCGGCGAATAGCGGGGATATTTACAGACTCTATGCTTTCGCTAAGAAGAGGGGTCTGGATTTTAATTTAGCGTATATCCCGGACGATTTTAAGCCTCATCCAAAAGATCTTTTTGATATAAAAGAAATGAATAGGATGTTTAAGCGCGGATATGATGACGCGGTCAATGGCTATAAGTGGCACAAGACGCCTCCCGGATATGCGGCGGAGGATGAAGCTGCAGAAAAAACCGAATGAAAAAACAGGTAGAAAAAAGTCAATAAAAAGTAGATTACACCGATTCACATTTATTGAAATAATGGTAGAATAATATAAAGGAGGAGGGCCTATGGGAGCTATAATAGGGATTATAGTCCTGGTTTTGGACATCATAGCACTCGTCGATGTCCTGAAGAGTGCCATGGACACAGGCAACAAGGCATTGTGGATCATCCTGATACTGATTTTACCTGTTATCGGCATGATCCTCTATTTTTTGATCGGCAAGAAGACATAGTTTTACGGAGTTGAAGTTTCTGAAAAAAAAGGAGGATGGAATGAAAAAGTATATCGGGATTTGCGGCATGATTTTGCTTGCAATGTTTGTTGTTGCTTCGATCGATCCTGCAAAATGTTTTGCGTGGAGAGAGAAATATGAACAAGAATTAACCAACAACCCGCAGCTTGATGAAGCAAATAAGCTTTATGAAAAAGCCATATCGTGGCTTGANNCTCGGGAATAAGTACACCATCGATGTCACCAAAGAGATCGAGTCTTGCGAAAAATTGCAGAGAGAGACGCATTCGAAGCAAGGGGATGCGAAAAGGTACTCAGTAAAATAACTACTCTTATCTATAAATGAAAAAAATATTTTTAATATCGATCTTAGTTTTGTTTTGTGTGATAGCCATAAGCGATTTTAGATACGCGGAAGACGTAACTGCCAAAGTAGCCGTTAAGACCATGTCTAAGTCGGAAGCGGAGTTAAGGTCGGCCATGAGGGCGTTATGGGAAGAGCGTGCAATTTTGCTGCGGGCTTACATTGTCAGCGCAATAAATGATTCTAAAGATGCTGATGAGGCCAGAGATAAACTTCTTAATAATGCGGGTGATCTAGGAGGCTCGATCAAGCCATATTACGGATATTGGGCAAGTAGCTTTTTGGCCGGTTTTCTTAAAAATGATGTGAGGCTTACTGAAGAAGTTATTAAGGCCGCCAAGAAAGGCAATAAAGAAGCCCTGGGTCTGACTGAGAAGGCCAAGAAAGAAGACTTAGATCTCACCGATAAGGCCAAGGAAGAAGCCCTAGGTCTGACTGAGAAGGCCAAGAAAGAAGACTTAGATCTCACCGATAAGGCCAAGGAAGAAGCCCTGGGTCTGACTAAGAAGGCCAAGGAAGAAGCTCTGGGTCTGACTGAGAAGGCCAAGAAAGAAGCTCTGGGTCTGACTGAGAAGGCCAAGGAAGAAGCCTTGGACATGACCGAGAAAGGCAATAAAAAAGCTCTGGGTCTCACCGAGAAGGCTAAGGAAAAAGCCCTGGGCCTGACTGAGAAGGCCAAGGAAGAAGCTCTGGAACTGACGAAGAAGGCCAAGGAAGAAGCCCCGGATCTCACTAAGAAGGCCAAGGAAGAAGCCTTGGATCTTACTGAGGAGGCTAAGGGGAAAGCCCTGGGTCTAACTGAGAAAGCCAAGGGGAAAGCCCTGGATCTCACTGAGAAAGCCAAGGAAGAAGCCTTGGATCTCACCGAGAAAGGCAATAAAGAAGCCCTCGGTCTCACCGAGAAAGCTAAGGGGAAAGCCCTGGATCTCACTGAGAAGGCCAAGAAAGAAGCTCTGGGTCTGACTGAGAAGGCCAAGGAAGAAGCCTTGGACATGACCGAGAAAGGCAATAAAGAAGCCTTGGATCTCACCGAGAAAGCTAAGGAAAAAGCCCTGGATCTTACTGAGAAAGCTAAGGAAAAAGCCCTGGATCTTACTGAGAAAGCCAAGGAAGAAACTCCGGAGCTCACTGAGAAAGCCAAGGAAAAAGCCTTGGATCTCACTGAGAAAGCCAAGGAAAAAGCTATAGATCTGACTGAGAAAGGCAATAAAGAAGCTCTGGCCCTGACCGAGGAAGGCAATAAAAAAGCCCTGAGTCTGAATGAGAAGGCCGCTGAAATAGCCAGGGATCTAATGAAGAAGGCCGCTGAAATAGCCAGGGATCTAATGAAGAAGGCCAATGAAATAGCCATAGATATGAATGAGAGGGCCAAGAAAGAAGCCCTGGATCGGGCTAAGAAAGAATGGTATGGAAATGCGCGCAACTTGGCGGGTTTCTTTTCCATCCCGCATAACCAGACCAAGGAAGATCTGACAGATATCTTATATAAGCACCTGGATCTTACATGGGGCGAGATAGAGGCGATACTTAAAAAAGATAAGGCTAAGGATCTGGACTATTACGAAAAAGACCGTGCTCACATGCTCATGTTTTCAGATATGCTCGTGGATGGTCTTGTAAGGCAATTCCCTAAGAGATTTAAGGAATAGAAATAGGCGCTAAACTATAAAAAGGGGGAAAAGATGAAGAAGATGATATTTTCGGGTTTGATAATTGTGTGCGCGGTTGTCATAATAGCTTCATTTTTCATGCCTTGGGCAAGGGCTTCGGTTAATGCGACTAAAGTAGCGAAAAATATGGCGAATTCCGCAAACGGTAAACTCCAGGATACGCCTTTTGGCGGAAAATTTGTCCGGGGATTCGATCAGGCGACAAATGCAATAGGGGATCTCGGTGATATAGAGGTAAAAACCACAGTCAGCGGTTATGATATCCCGACCATGATAAATAAGAAATCTTCACAGGCAGCTATTCAGCTTGTGCAGATGCTCTCCAAGGATGCCAAAGACGTAGATAAGAAGAGCAAACTTGTATATCTGCTACCGTTATTTGCGCTAATATGCATCGTTCTGGCTATAATAGGGCTTAGGTATAAAGTATCTGTCATAGCGGCAGCCCTTATTGGCGGAGCCATAGGCATTGGAGGCCTGTACGAATTAATATCGACAGATCTTTCCAAGCTTCCTATCCAGATATCTATACTAAACGGATTATGGCAGACTATGTATGGATACCTTCTGATATGTATCCTGAGCATAGCCTGGCTTGTCATAGGGTCGAAAGAATAAAATAAAGGAGAATAAAATGGGAAAAAGAGAAGAGTATATTGATAAATTGGCTGCGCAGCTGAAAGTATGGAGCGCAGAGATCGATGTGCTGAAAGCTAAAGCAGGAAAAGGGACGGTCGAGGCAAAAATAGCGATCCATAAAGAAGTTGAGATATTGAATAAAAAGATGCAGGAAGCGCAAAAGAAACTTCAGGAAATAGGACAAAAAACCGGCAATGCATGGGAGAGCCTGGCAGACGGGGCTAATAAGGCCTGGAATGATCTAAGAGAAGCCGTGCACCAGGCCGGAGAGAAGTTTAAATAAAAAGTAGATGGGTTTTATGATATAATCGAGTGAAATGAATACATTAAGCGCATTTATTTTAGGTGTTGTAGAGGGCGTATCGGAATTTTTACCCATATCATCGACCGGGCATCTTATCCTGACATCGCGCCTCCTCGGCATTCCCAGCACAGAATTTGTAAAAACTTTTGAGATAGCGATACAGCTTGGTGCGATCATTTCAGTCGTCGTGTTATATTGGAAGAGATTTTTATTGAATTTTGAAGTTTTAAAAAGGATATGCGTCGCGTTCCTGCCAACCGCGATCATCGGGTTCGCGGTTTATAAGGTCGTAAAGAAATTTCTGCTGGGCAATAGCCACATTGTTATCTGGTCCCTTTTCATAGGCGGTATAATCATAATTATTTTTGAATTGCTCCATCGGGAAAAAGAAGATGCAACAAAAGAGATCGCCTCTATATCTTATAAACAGGCCTTGCTTATAGGCCTCTTTCAATCTATCGCTATCATTCCGGGCGTTTCAAGATCGGCTGCCACGATCATAGGCGGGTTAACGTTAGGCCTGCGAAGGGATGTTATCGTAGAGTTCTCATTTTTATTGGCAGTCCCGACCATGATGGCAGCCACGTTGTTGGACCTGTTTAAGAGCGCGCATGCATTTACTCAGGATCAGTTTGGACTTCTGGGGGTGGGCTTTGTCACATCTTTTATAGTGGCCATCTTGGCCATTAAATTCTTAATAAGTTTTATAAAAAAACATAGTTTTATATCGTTTGGGATATATAGGATCATAGTTGCTGCACTGTTTTGGTTTGTTGTATAGCGCTACATCGCAGGAGAACCCCGCGAGAATGGTTTTACGCGGCTGATACGGCGACGGCCTGTCTGGTCAAAGCCACATACTGATGGACATGGCAGTGCGTCGATAAATTATAAATGCTAAGCTGGCGCTTGCAACTCGAGACCCTGCAAAATCTGCGTTTTTTATTCGATTTTATTATCTTGGCCATATAAGTTAGGTCGCTTAACGGCAGCTCCCTTAATCCTCCTTTTTCGTTTTCTTTGAAAAGATCTCAAAATTCTTAGTCAGCCATGACAGGACGGCCATTTGCCGTTTTGTCTGTGCTATGGGCCTGGCCGGGACGCCCCAGACGATCTCGCCGCTTTTTATGCTTCCGATAACGGCGCTCTTTGCTCCTATTGTGACATCATTACCGATGGTCACATTGTCGACTATGCCTGCCTGTCCGCCCATGGTAACATTATCTCCGATAACCGTGCTTCCTGAAATGCCGCACTGAGCCGCTATGAGCGCATTCTTTCCGATCTTGACATTATGGGCTATCTGGCAGAGGTTGTCTATTTTAGTGCCGGCTCCGATAACGGTATCGCTTAAAGAACCCCTGTCTATCGTGGTGTTCGATCCTATTTCCACATCGTCTTCGATAATGACCCGGCCAAGCTGCGGGAATTTATATATCTTCCCTTTATCCTTTACATAGCCGAATCCATCCGAGCCCACTACTACGCCGCTGTGCAGGGTTACGTTTTTCTGTAATTTCGTGTTTTCATATAACGTGACATTAGGGTAGATGTGGCAGAAAGAATCTATTTCGCAGTTTTTCTTTATCGACGAGTTAGATTCTATAATTACATGGTCTCCTATCTCTGCGCCTTCCTCTATAGAGACATTCGGGCCTATCCACACATTTCTTCCGATACGTGCCGAATTGGATACGGTTGCCATCGGATGTATGAACGACTCCCTGTCTTTCGGCGTGTTGAACGTGTTGTAGATGATAAGGAATGATAGCTTCGGATTCGTTACCCTGATAAGGGCTTTGGAGGATTTTCTTATGGTCCTATTCGTCAATATGCATGAGGCGTTGCTTCTTTCAGCAACTTTAAGCTTATCTTCATCTATGGCAAAAGTGAGGTCGCCCGATTTTGCCTTTTCTATGCCGCTTAAACCCTTTATGTCAATATCGTTATCGCCTTCTACGAAGCCTTCAATAAGCTGTGCCAGTTCCTTAATTTTCATGTGTATAGTATAACAGAAATATGTGAAATAAGATACTAATTAGTTTTATTTAAAGAAACCCTTATGGTATACTTTACCTCTATGAAAACTAAAATAATATTTTCAGTAATTTTTGTTATCCTTGTAAGCGCAGCCATAATACTTTTATACAAAACACGCTCAGGCCGCCCTGAAATTAAGAACGGACGGGCTTCATTAGCAAGCCGAAAACGTGAGTGGGGCAAGCTTGAGAAGGCCATAGGTAAAAAAGTAACCGGTTTTAAAGGCACTGTCGGCATCGTCATCAAGGACCTGGACACGGGCCGTGAGATAGCTTTCAATAAAAATACGTTGATGCCTTCCGCCAGCCTCGTAAAGATCCCCATTATGCTTTCATGTTTTTATGCCGCACAGGACGGTAAAATAGGTTTAAAAGACATCGTAAGCCTTAAGTCTTCCGAAAGAGTGGCCGGGTCGAAAGTATTGGGAAATATGCCGTCGGGCTCGCGGTTTACCGTGGAAGAGCTGTTCGATCCCATGATCACGCAAAGCGATAATGCAGCGGCAAACGCGCTGATAGATGTATTGGGATTCGACACGTTGAATGGTTACTTCAAAAAAATGGGTTTAAGGAACACCAACATTGCGCGCCATATGATGGATTTTAAAGAGAGAGAAGAGGGGGAGGAGAATTACACTAGCACGGCAGATATGGCATATTTGCTGGAAAAACTCTATCGCAAGCAGTTTTTGAATAGAGAGGTGTCGGACAGATGCCTTAGCCTATTAGGCGGACAGAAGATCAATGATCGTATACCCAGAAAACTGCCCAGGGATGGCGTCTTTGTCGCTCACAAGACCGGCCTCGAAAGGCACGTATGCCACGATGTCGGGATAGTATACACCCAGACAGGTAATTTTCTTATCTGCGTCCTGGTCAAACATGACAGTAAACTTGCGAGGCCGGCGAAGAAGTTCATCTCCAACATCGCCTTACTTACGTACAATTATTATAGAGGCCTCTCTAAGTAGTGGGGAAAGTCCCTCCGAAACCTCAAAAATCCCTTGATATAACGGCCTATCCCGCATATAATACACCTACCGTGGAAGCGAAGAAAATATCTTTAAAAGTTCCGAGCGAAATAAAAAGTATAGGAAAAGTGTCGTCTGAGGTTTTGAAAAGTCTTTCATCGTGCGGAATAGACGAAGATAAGTCTCTTGACATAAGGCTGTGCACGGAGGAAGCCGTCCGCAATGCCATCGTTCACGGCAACCGCTCTAATAAGGATTTATACGTCAAAGTAGATTACTGGGTAGATAAAAGTAGATTTTATATAGAGATCGAAGACGAAGGTGCGGGATTCGCGCCGGACCGTGTGCCCGATCCTACCGGGAATAGCAGCATTCTGAAGGAGTCAGGCAGGGGAGTGCTTCTTATAAAAAAGCTTATGGATAGAGTTGACTTTAATGAAAAAGGTAATAGAATAAGGATGGAGAAGGCCCTGGGATAATTAAGCTCGAAAACGCGAGGAGAGAGATTATGGCGGTAAAGACAGAATCTAATAACGGTTTGGCGATATGCCGGGTAGACGGCGAGATCAACATAAGCACGAGCCCCGACCTGAAAAAGACATTCGATAAACTCATAGCGCAAAAGACGCCAAAAATAGTCATCGATCTTTCAAAAGTGACTTATGTAGATTCGTCAGGCCTCGCGACCCTGGTAGGTATATTGAAGAATATGCGCTCTTACGGCGGAAAGATGAGGCTTGCGGGAATGTCCACTAAAATAAAGAGCCTCTTTGAAATAACTAAGCTGGACAAACTTTTTGAAATAATGGCGACCGAGGAAGAAGCTATCGCGGGGCTATAATGAACTTTATCGAGAAGATAGGTGATAGTGTCATAAAAGCGGCCCAGCAGGCCAGAAGTGTGTTGGCCTTATTCTTTGACACGTTATACTGGCTCGTAGCCGGCCCTTTCAAGAATAAATTCGTAAAATCCGACAGTATCTTCAGCCAGATGGCTTTTGCCGGCGCGGGTTCGCTCATAATAGCGGCTTTTGTCTCGTTCTTTACCGGCATAGTCATCGCCATGCAGTCGGCTTATCAGCTGGCGCGGTTCGGAGCTAACATTTATGTCGCTCCGATGGTGGCGGTGGGCCTGGCAAGGGAGCTTGCCCCGGTGCTGACAGCGCTGGTGGTCGCTGGGCGCGTAGGCGCGGCCATAGCTGCCGAGCTCGGAACGATGAAGGTCACAGAGCAGATAGAAGCGCTCGAGACGATGGCCTTGAATCCGATACGCTTTCTAGTGGTTCCCAGGTTTCTTGCCCTCCTGATCATGCTGCCGTGCTTAACGGTACTTGCCGATATGATAGGTATATTCGGGGGTTTTCTTGTCGGCGTATTTAATCTCCACCTCGATCCCTACAGATATATGACGTTCTCCTTCAAGTTCATGCAATGGAAAGACGTCTGGACCGGCCTTGTAAAGAGCGTGGTCTTTGGTATCACCATCTCGATGGTCGGATGCTATACGGGCCTTCAGACAAAAGGCGGCGCCGAAGGCGTCGGTAAAGCGACCACATTGAGCGTTGTCACAAGTTTTATACTAATTATTCTTTTCGATTGTTTGTTGACGGGCCTGTTCTATTTTATGCAGACATAATTCAGGGGATAGGGTATGGAAAAAGAAATAGTAATAAAAGCGGAGGGCGTCGTAAAGAAATTCGGCGACAGGACCGTCCTTAACGGAATAAATCTTGATATCTATAGGGGTGAGACATTCGTCATAATGGGCGGCTCAGGATGCGGCAAGAGCACTTTTTTGCGGCACCTTATCGGCGCACTCAAGCCCGATTCCGGCCGGGTATCGTTATTGGGTAAGGACCTGAGTAAATTGCAGGAAGATGAGCTGGACGCGGTGAAGAAGAAGATCGGGATGTCTTTCCAGTCATCCGCGCTTTTCGATTCAATGACCGTAGGAGACAACGTAGCGCTTCCCCTAAAAGAACACGCGAAGCTCGACAAGAGCGTCGTCGATATAGTGGTAAAGATGAAGCTGGAGCTTGTCGGATTGAGAGGATTTGAGGACCTGATGCCGAGCCAGTTGTCGGGCGGCATGAGAAAGCGGGTGGGGCTGGCACGCGCTATCGTTATGGATCCCGAGATCGTTTTTTACGATGAACCCACCGCAGGCCTTGACCCTATCGTCTCCGGCGTTATCGATAAGCTGATACTAGACCTATCGAAGAAACTTTCCATTACAAGCGTTGTGGTCACTCATGACATGAAGAGCGTCTTCTCTATTGCCGACAGGATAGCGATGCTCTATGAGGGCAGGGTCCTTGAGGTCGGGACGCCTGACGAGATAAGGAAGAGCAAAAATCAGATGGTCCAGCAGTTCGTTTCCGGCTCGCCGGACGGGCCTATCAAGTTTTTCCAGCAAAAGGACGATTATCTGGAACAATTAATGAAATAAGACGTTAAACGGGGGAGCAGATCATGAAAATATCGAATGAATTGAAAATAGGTGTAATTGTCATCGCGGCTATTTTTACAGGAGTGGTCTTTCTGGTGAAGACAAACGATTTTTCTACCAAGCCCTACAAACTGAAGACATATTTTAACTACGCCGAGGGTGTCAGAGCGGATTCTATCGTCAAACTTTCCGGTATAGATGTGGGCCGCGTCGAGAAGATAGAATTTCAGTATGTGCCGGAGACGAAGATAGAGCTTGTCCTTACGCTTGACAAGAAGGCGAAGGTCCACGAAGACTCCATAGCGTTCATATCGACGTCCGGTATGATAGGCGACGCGTATATAGGCCTGACCCCCGGCTCGGTCGATAAGCCATTCGCCAAGGACGGCGCGACAATCGTGAGCGAAGACCCCGTCGAGATGAGGAACCTGATGAAGAAGGCGAACGCCATCTCGGAATCGCTGGAAAAGACGCTCGATCAGGTCAAGGGACTTGTTACCGACAATAAGGCTAAGGTCGACAGTATAGCTTCGAACCTTGAGGCGACGACGGCGAATTTCAAAGAATTCAGCGAAGACATCAAGCACCATCCCTGGAAACTATTGATGAAGGGCAAATGAGCCTGAAGTTCTTCAAAAAAGTTTTAGGTTTTTTTATACCGCTTTTTGTAATCCTCTCCATAGGCGCAATCTCATATTTCAGAGTTTTAGATTATTTCGAACTTGGATCGCTCGACCTGCGTTTTATCCTCCGCTATCCGAAGATTCACACCACCGACAAGATCGTCTTCATAGAAATAGGCGAAGATACCATCGAAAAGCTCGGCAGGTTCCCGTTCGACAGGAATTATCACGCCGCGCTTATAAAAGCGCTGTCGGAGCATGGGGCCCGCATGATCTTCTTCGATCTTCTCTTCAGCGAACCGCACGAAAATGACAGAGAGATGAAGTTTGCCATCAATCAGGCTGACAACGTCTATCTTCCCGATGCTTTTGACATATCGACAAAGAAAAATAGAGTAACCGCTGTCCGCGGCTACGTTTCCAAATGTATAGACGAACTTGCCAGCGAGACGAAAGGCTCGGGCCACATCAATATAGTTCCGGACGAGGACGGTAAATTCAGGCGAATTCCGTTATTCCTGAAATATGAGGATACTTATTATCCATACATCTCTTTTGCCATGGCCTGCGACTATCTTGGCATGCCGCTCAAAGAGATAAAGGTTGTTCCCGGCAGATATATCATAGCCGGTGATAGGGGGCGTGTCCCCATAGATGAAGATTCGAACATGATAATAAACTTCTCGGGAAAGTGGGAAACATCATATAAACATTATTCTTACGTGGATGTGCTGCAGTCGTATTTTGCCGGCCAGTCCGGCCAAAAACCTATTTTAAATCTCGATGATTTCAAAGGCAAGATCTGCATAATCGGGATGACGGCAGCCGGCACAGGGGATATCCATCCGAGCCCGTTCGAACCGATATACCCCGGCATGGGGATACATGCCGAAGTGATCAATTCCATGATAAATAAAAATTTTATCGCCCGGGTGTCAAGGGCAGGAAACTTGATCATACTTGCGCTTCTGGCAATTTCTATATCCTTTATTACATTTAAGACCAAACCCATAAAAGGTTTCTTTATATTGGCGTGCGCGATATTCCTTTTTGCCGTTATTGCAGTATGTTCCTTCAGTTATTTAGGTTTCTGGATAGATCTGGTCTATCCAATCCTTGTAATGATATTCCTGTACCTGGTCTTTACTCTCAACAAATATATAGCGGAGTGGAAAAATAGGGTCGTTATGGAAAATGAGCTTGGCATCGCGAAGAAGATCCAGGAGAGCTTTCTGCCGAAGGTGTTGCCGAAGTTAGAGGCTCTCGATATAGCGGTCTTGATGGCTACTGCCCGTCAGGTGGGAGGCGACCTTTACGATTTTGCCGAACTTGGAGACAAGAAATTAGGCGTCATGATCGGAGATGTTTCAGGTAAAGGCATCCCGGCCAGTCTTTTCATGGCAATGGTGGCAGGTTCTTTCAAATCATTCTGTAAACTCTACAGGCATCCCGGAGAAGTATTATTCAATCTGAATGAAAAGTTAGTTGAGGAATCAGCTTCAAATTTATTCGTGACGATGTTCTACGCGATCTTCGATATGAAAGAGATGGCAGTGACATATGCCAACGGAGGCCACCTGGCCTTAGCGCACGCGCGTCGTAACGGCGATATAAAATTTCTTGACGTTAAGGAAGGCATGCCGCTCGGCCTCGTACAGGGGCCGTATTCTGAAAACAGGACCGATTTTGAAGATGGCGACCTGTTTGTGTTCTACACCGACGGAGTGACGGAAGCGATGAATACAAAATCGGAACTTTACGGCAAGGAGAGGCTTGAAACCGTAATAAAATCAAAATCTAAATTGCGCTCGAAGGATATTTTGGAAGCTATTGAGAAGGATGTCCGACAATTCGAACCTAAGCCTAGGCAGCACGATGATATTACGCTGATAATTGTTAAGATATAAAAAACCCAGCGTTAATATTATTGATAATAAATTGTTAGTGCTATAATATGATGTTAATGCTAAACTTATAAAAACACTAGGAGGCTAGAGGTGAGGGGAAAAATACGAATTAATTTTTTTCTAATAATTTTAGCAGCAAGCCTGTTCTCGGTATATTTATATGCGCAAGAAGAGAAAAAACTAAATCCTACGCTTGAAAAAGGCATCGGGCAATATAAACACGAAAATTACGATGAGGCTCTGGTTACACTGAAGAAGGCAAAAGCCGAGGAACTGTCCTCGACGTTAGCCGCTTATTATTTAGGCCTGACCTATAAACAGTTGCAGCAATATAAAGACGCTGTCCCGCCATTAAGGGAAGCTGTTACGAATCTTCCGAAGATAAAAGGCGCGCTTATAGAGCTTATCGACTGCCTGTATCAGCTGGGGAAACTTGACGAGGCAAAAAAGTGGATCGGGGAAGCGGAGAGGGAAGGCATAAGGCCCGCACAGGTAGCTTTTCTTAAAGGGCTTGTGCTGGTAAAGGACAACAATGTCCCCGAGGCTATAGATTCGTTTAAAAATGCCAAATCACTCGACCAGTCTATGACGCAAGCCGCGAATTATCAGATAGGCATGGCCGATCTGAAAGCGAATAAGCTTGAAGACGCGCGAAAAGTATTTAAGGAAGTTGTCCTGGTCGATCCGTCGTCGAACATGGCCAATTACGCGAACGCTTATATAGGCGCCCTCGAAAGCCGCGCTGAAGCGGAAAAACCGTTTCGTTTTTCCGCGGGGGTCGCCTGGCAATATGATGACAACGTTGTGCTGCAGCCGGCCAACACGACGCTCGCTACCGGCATAACCGATAAGGCCGACGCCAGGGAAGTTTATACCGCGCAGGCAGAATATAATAAACGTTTTAATGATCTCTTGGGAATAAAAGGCCAATACTTTTTCTATTATGGCAAAGAAAATAACCTCGGTTTTTATGATATGCTCTCGAATACGTTCGCGATACAGCCAAGCATATATTATAAAAATAGTCTCCTGACTTTTCCGCTTGGTTGGAGCCTTACGAACGTCAATGATAAATTTTACCTATCTTCGCCTTCCGCGGCTGCCGTATATAACGTCATGATAAATAACACTAACATGTTCCAGGCATTCCTCAGATACCAGAATTATGATTACATCTGGCTGCCGATCATTCCCCAGGAAGACAGGAGCGGGAATGAGCTGGGGGGCGGCCTCGGATGGTATTGGTTCTTCGCTAAAAATAAAGGTTTTGTGAATTTGAAATATGGCGCGAATCGCGACTGGACGAACGGGAATAACTGGAATTACGTGGGGAACAGGATAACAGCGACCGTTTTGATACCGCTCATGAATAAACTGAACTGGACGGTCTCCGGAGACTTCTTTCCGCAGAATTTTACGCGCTCCAATTCCATATTTGGCGTATATAGGAAAGACCAGGTCTATACGCTGTCGACGCTTGTGGCATATAAGGTCTACAAGGATTCCGAAATACAGGCTCAGTATACTTTTGTGAAAGACGATTCTAATGTGGGGGTATATTCATACAACCGTAATATAACAAGCATAGGTGTAGAAATAAAATTCTAAAATGCCTGGCAGGAGGGTTACTAAAATGAAGAAAACCATAGTTTGTGTATCTTTAGTTTTGCTTTGCGCGTCATATGCGTTTGCCTCTGAGGTCGGCAGGGTTACCTACGTTGACGGCAGGGTTGACGCGTTAAAGACAGGCTCGGAGTTGGCCGTGCCGATCAGGCAGGGCGAGACGATCTCAGCGGGAGACAGCATCAGGACGAAGTCCGGCTCGAAGGCGGAGATCACTTTTAAGGACAATTCCGTCCTGCGCCTTGCGCAGAATTCCAAGGTCGACGTAAACCAATACGATCTCAATAAAGATAATTCGAGGAAGACGGCCACGATAAAGCTAGACAGAGGAAAGGCGCGTGCCATCATAGCCAAGACGGCGAACGCGGCCGAATTTAATATACTTACGCCGAACTCCGAAGGTAAAGTCAAGGGTTCGGATATATTCATCTCTTATGAAGCAGGATCTAGCGGCATACTGGTTGCGGAAGGTAAAATGGAGCTTAAGAACGCATCCAATCCGAATATAGTTCTTCTCATTCCTGAGGGCAATAGCGCGCTTGTAAACCTCGAAGAATCGCCTAAAGGGCCGAGACCGTATCTGGATATCGAGAAGAAGATGTACGAACAGGATACTTCCGTACCCATGGTCTCGCGCCGCAAGGCAGAAGACTCCGCGATCAGGGGCATGTTGGCAGCTCTCTCGGGAGCAGTAAAGATAACCGCTAAAGACGCGTCCTCTTCCCGCGGCGCCAGTCTTAATGATATCGTCGGAGAGGGCGATAGTATAGAGACAGGCGAAAACGGTCTGGTCGAGATAAAGTTCGATAACGGCTGCGGTCTTAACCTTAAACCGAATACGCACTTAAAGATAACCAGGCTTGTGATGGACCCGAAAAGCGGTGAATATCAGAACCTATTCGACGCCAGCAGCGGAAAGATAAAAGCCCGGATCGAGAACCTGAAGGGAAAGTCTACATTTGAGGTGAGGACGCCTACGGCCATATGCGGCGCGCGCGGCACTATAATGTATGTCGATGTGCTGCCGACGATGACGAAGACGTTTTTCGAAGGCGGTAACGGCTATATCTTAAACGTTTTAAATGGCATCAATAAATCGGTAGGTATGGGGCAAAGTTCTTACGCTGATAATAACGGAGGCATGGGCAACTCTACCAGCCCGTCTGACGGCGAACGCGGCGATTTTACGGAAGGCTGGAATGCCGGAAACGGTACCGAAGGGTATTCGTCACCCGGCGGCGGAGGCGGCTATCTGTTGGGCCCTGATTTTGCAAATAACAACAATGCTGTTTTAGAACAAGGATATAACTCAGGTTTAACCGGGCCTTTCAGCGATGTGCCTTATCAAGCCAACACTAATAATAATTCAACCGTAACACCTCCGGTTCCCACATCATTTGCCATTGGTCTCGATGGAAAATTCGGACGGATAAGTAGAGAACACCACATAGGTCCGCTCTGTTTTGGCGATCCTGTTTTTTTACCGGACGAAGGCAGTTCAATGTCAGCGACATTGAGCGCGGATTCTTTAATGTCTTCGACTTGGGGGGGCATCCTTTCCGCGACAGTGTCCGGGGCCACTTCAAATGATTCAAAGCGCGATTTCTGCCGCGGCACCGCACAGGGCACGACTAACGCCGGGGGCCAGATATACGGCTGGGCGGGCGGCGTCGGGTTTTCCGATATTTGGAAGGGCGCTATCTCGTCTCTCTACATAGACCCGTCGGGTACAGCAGGGGTATTATTCGGCCATCTTGCCGGTGAGGCAGGTGAAAATATATTTTCAGGCCTGGGAGATATTTCGATAATACCAATAGTGAAACTAGCTTTGACGCCCGAAGACTTGGCTGCATCGACTGTTATCAGTTCGACAACAGGGAATTTCGATACCAGTTTCAACGGCGGGTTGTTAAGCACGCCTTTTTCAAGAGACCTGATGAGCATAAGCGGCCAGAAGTGGGGCATCTGGCAGGATGTTTATAATGGGCAGTATCGAAATTCGCACGGTCTTAGTACATGGTCGAGCCAGGAAGGCGGCAGGTATGATCGGGACGGTTATTACATACGCACCTTTGAAGGATTGGATAATTTAAATGGCAACCTTACGCTAGATGTCATGTCTACCTATATGGACTACACAACGCTTGGTGCATACACGGGAACTATGCTGGGGAAGTATACGGCATATCAATGGTGGACGTCCAATTTTCAAGGATTGGGATTCGGAACGTGGAGCGAGACGAAGCTTGCGTGGAGCGCGGAGATCGACGCCAAATATAATAATTATTACTATCATAAGGACAGGAGACATTATACGAACGAGGTGCAATACAGCAGCTCTTCATATAACGACGGCATAATCGGAGCGCTATCGTCTCCTTTTGCTTCACCCGGAACTCCTGTAGCCACCGTTCTTATCGGCGATGCGGATACCAATGGACTAAGGACGTGGTGGGGGCATATCGGAGATCACAGTCGCGCAGGCGACGGCAGCGTCATGCCGGAGGGAGTCATAGCAGGCAATATAAGCAAAAGTAATACAGTAGAAGGCGCTATGGCGTTATTATACATCGACGCGCAAGGTAATGCCGGCACGCTGACCGGTGATTTCTCCGGAAGCTATATGCCGGATATCGATATGTGGTTGGCCGGAGGCACCATGAAGGCAACGCAGTTAGCAACAGGCTACAACACGGCGCATTACCATGTAAAAGAAAATGACATAAAGGGTTATTTTAACGGCAGTTTCGACGACGGCGGCAGTATCTATAATATCAATAACGCGAACATACATGACATAGATAACGGCTATGTTGGCAGTAAGACTTATAGTTTAGCGAGAACTTCATACGGCCCTGCCGAATCATGGGGCGTATTTAATATTGAGCTCGGCGGATTTTTTGATAAGCCGGCAAATCCTACAAATAATTGGACTCTCGCGCTCAGCGGAAATTCCTGGGCCAAACAAGGCTCCGGGCATGACTACTGGATCGCGACGATTAACGGCGATAAATGGGCGGACGCTCAGGTTGTCGGTACATTAAGCGGCCTCTCTTTTGCTTCGGCAGGCGATGACAGAGTTAAGGTAGGGATCATTACCGGGAAAACCGCCGGAGGTTATGTAGATGTTGAAACCGGCCCAGGCACATGGCAGGCAGATACTGTAGGCCAATGGGTAGAAGTGTCAGACTTACTGAACGAACATGCCATGTTCGGTGATAACGGTTTGAAAGAACTGAATAAATATGTGAACGTACCGATAACTCAAGTCTATTCGTCTATCATGACAGGGGCCGGTAGTTTCGCAGCAGGCGGCTCAATATCGGCGACCATGGCCATGAATTTATACGCAACATCACCGCAAGCGCTTGATGGTATCTGGACTGCCTTATTGAACGGTAATTTTTCCGGAGCTACATCCAACACCTGGACGACGACTGTTACGAACGGCAGCAATAATGTGACGCTTGCCGGAACTCATTGGGATGGCGGCAAATGGGTCGCGAATGTATCAGGTACTGTCGGCGGCAATAATATTACTAACGGACAGGCTGGCGGTACATATACTGCTCCTGACGCTAATGGAAGCGGTACGTTCTCAGGCGCCGGCGCCGGCACATACGCGCCGCCAGTGACACCTCCACAGTAATCAGGATCGAAATAATACTATAGGAGAGGGTGAAATGTTAAACACGTATTGTTTTTCAAAGCCGTTAGTAGTGTCTCTCTTTTTGATCTTCGCATTTTTGCCGGGCTGCGCCAAGTCCAATCCCGTCGACAAAAACATCATCGCCTATGTCAACAATGAGCCGATATACGCCACGGATCTGGCCAGAGAGCTGACTCTTAAGGCGCGGCAGGATCCCACCTTTAAAATTACTCATCAGGCCGAAGCTGATCAATTGCAGAATATCATAAACAGCAAACTCGTCATACAGAAGGCGATGGAGAAGGGGCTTGCACGCGAAGACAGGTTCGTCAACACGATAAAAGCGTATTGGGAACAGACATTGATAAGGGATTTTATCGAGTATAAACAGAGAGAGTTCAAAAATTATGTTTTTGCAAGCGAGGCCGAGATCAAAAATTATTATGATAAGCTGCCGAATAAGGATACGCTGGGAACGCTCGATACTTTGAGGCCGGAGATAGCTAAGAGGATCGCGGAGGAGAAAGAGGCCAAGCTATTCGAGGATTGGCTAAAATCGGAGAGAGCAAAAGCCAGGATCAGTATCCTTAAATAAACAATGAGGGATAATATGCAGACGAGGAAGAACTATTTTATCAAAAAGAAGTTCCAGTTAAATTTTCTCCTGAAGTTCGTTATCCTGCTCCTGGTAGAGGCTGTTCTTATTGCCGGCTTATTCAGGTACATTTCCAACGATACTATAACGACGGGCTATCTCAATTCCACCTTGAGGATAGAAAAGACGCCCGACTTCTTCTTCGTATCGTTTCTTTTGATAGCGCTGATCGCCGCTGTTGCGATAGGCATTGCCGCTATGGTGATATTCCTATTCATTTCGCATCGCATAGCGGGGCCTTTATACCATTTCGAGAAAGCCTTGAAGGAAGTGGATAGCGGAGACCTGACAGTGAGGATAGATATCAGGAAGACGGACGAGCTGATGAAGCTTAAAGAATCGATAAATTCGGCATTCGGCTCTATGGATTCGCGTTTGGGCAGTATCAAGAAAGGCCTCATTGAACTCGAAGATCTTCTATCGAGGCCGGACGATCCCGAAGCCGTCTCAAAAGTAAGATCGAAGGTTAAATCGATAAAGGAAGAGATCGGCTACTTCAAGCTCAGCCCAATTTCAAAGAGTAGATGATGAAGCGTCTTTTCTGCTGCTTTCTGGTGCTCGGCGCCTTAACCTTGTATAATATTCCTTCGCTCATGGCTGATCCTTCCGGTGTATTCAAAACCAGGTATACGACGGTCTACTATTCAAATGAAAAAGATATCGATGATTTTATATGGAAACTGGGCGGCCAAAGGATGGGGCTCGTCGCGGATAAGGACCTTGCTGCAAACAGGATAGACCGGCTCGTCGAGAGGGTCGAAGCGATACTCGATATGCAGCCAAAAGATTTTAAAATAAATATCTATCTCAGCAGGGGGATCCTGGAATCCGGGCGGATAGCCTTCTATGATCACAAAACGAAGTCCATCCATATATCCGTAGATTACGCGACTGACGGCGTCACTGCCCATGAGATAGCGCACGCCGTGATGAATTATCATTTCTCCACGCCGCTCCCGGATAAGATGCAGGAGATACTCACGCAATACGTGGATAAGTATCTGTGGAATGACTATTAGAATAGGAAGTGTATGCTAAAAGAACCGGAGTTACTTGAAAAAGAAGCGCACGAATTTCTCGCCCAGGAAAAGATAGGCGAGGCATATGAT
The DNA here is from genome assembly GCA_003142795.1 of Candidatus Omnitrophota bacterium. GTDB lineage: Bacteria > Omnitrophota > Gorgyraeia > 2-01-FULL-45-10 > 2-01-FULL-45-10 > FEN-1320. The sequence continues at coordinate 10,351 of PLNN01000016.1, read as the reverse complement.
CTATTTAAAAAAGCAGGACGCCTGTATAAAGGAAAAGGCGCGCACAAAGAATCCGCTCTCTGCCTGGCTTCGGCGGCCAGCTGCTGGGCGCTGAAGTCCGGCGAAAAGATGTTTCATAATTCATCTCTGGGGTATGAAGAAGCCGCCGGAGAAGCTGAGCTGGCAGGCGACCTGGAATACGCGTCCTTACTTTATAGGCAGGCGGCCATAAATTTCGAACGCGATATGGAATTTTTCAGTTTCTCGGATTGTTTTTATCGTTCCAGGGAATGCCTGAGGAAATTCCTGATGAGGAGTCTGTTCATGCCGCAGAAGATACACAATATAAACGCGGGCGGCATCAGGAGAGGGCAGGCATATGACGTGATCAGGAGGTTATTTTTGTGCGCTTCCCTGACATTTTCCTCATTGATATGGGGACATGGGGAGCGGCCGAACCGGACGTTATATTCCGGGGTCTCGCTGGTTTTTTTATCGGCCTTTTTTTATACTCAAGGGACGTTGATCAGGGACGCCGTTATATTCAAACCGAATTTCCTGCAGGCCCTTTATTTTAGCGTCATAACATTCACTACTGTCGGCTATGGGGACATCACTCCTGTGGGCGTTACCAAACTTATAGCGATGCTCGAAGTCTTCATCGGCCTATTCATAGTCCCGATATTTATCGTCGGACTTTCCCGAAAATATCTCAGGACCTGATCCGGGATTCACAGAGAAAAATATGAAATTTATTTCAGCGGTGGTTATCGCATGCATAGTAATTTTAGCTATGCTATTTTTTTTGCGGCAGCCGGCTCTTGAAAAAAAGGCTGCAAAACAAGCCATAGTGGGATGGCGCTCAGACTTCGCATCTGTTACCGGAAATGGGAAAGAGGGCTTTCCTAAGGGGTGGAAACTGGAAAAGAAGCCTGGAGCAAGGCCGACTTCTTTTTCGGTAAGAAAAGGATCCCAGAACGAACCCTTGCTTCACATGGAAGCGGATAATGCAACCGGCAGCATAATTACCGGTCTTGACGGCGTGGATCTCGGAAAAACGCCTTTTTTATACTGGCGCTGGAGGGTGCTGGTCCTGCCGCGCGGAGCGGATGGCAGAATAAAAGACCGCGATGACCAGGCGATCGGGATATATGTCGGGACCGGCAATATATTAAACAATAAGAGTATATCATACAGATGGGACACAGAAACGCCCAGGGGCGCTGAAGGAAATAACGCATATATGCTTGGGAGGGTAAAAGTAAAATGGTTTACTTTGAGAAATAAACAGGACTTAAAGGGCGGCAGGTGGATAGCCGAAAAGCGCAATGTGGCCGAGGACTTTAAGAAAGCATGGGGCTTTTACCCTAAAAATATATATCTTGGCGTTTGCTGCAACAGCCAGTATACAAATTCGCAAGCATCCGCGGAGCTAGAAAAGATCGAATTCGTTTCACCGGGCGCCAAAAATAAATAGGAAAAACATTCCTGAGATGTTATCATAATTCGATGATAGAAAATTTCCCGAAACATATAGTCAAGCCGGCCTTGCTCGTCGAGACCGACCGTTTTATTATAAAGCTGGCGGAAAACCATGAAGACGTTGAAAAGGCCCAGCGGCTCAGGTATGAGGTATTCAATATAGAGCAGGGCAGGGGTCTTAAAGCAGCGGAAAAATACGGAATAGACTTTGACGAATTCGATGAATATTGCCTGCATATGGTTGCCATAGAGAAGAGTTCCGGTAACGTGGTCGGGACATACCGGGTGCATTTGGGATGCGTTGCCAATTCCGCTAAAGGTTTTTATTCTTCGAAAGAATACGAGATACATGGTTTATACAATCTCGCGGACAAATGCATGGAACTTGGCAGAGCGTGTGTTTCTCCGGAATACAGGTCCGGGGCCATCGTTGCCCTTTTGTGGAGAGGGATCACAGAGCTGTTAGTCAGGGCAGACCTGACGTACATGCTTGGATGCGTAAGCCTTGAGGGAACGGACAGCGTGATAGGCTGGGCGATCTATGAATACATTGCCAAAAAATATTCCATATGCAAAGATTTCACGGTTGTTCCGCGCCCGGGGTTCAGGCTCAATCGGCCTGCCGAACATGAAATAAAAAAGATACTTGCCGACGAGGCCGCTCTCAAGAGGCATATACCTCCGATATTCAAAGGGTATCTTAAGTTAGGGGCTATCATCTGCGGGGACCCCGCCCTCGACAGGGATTTCGGGACGATCGACTTTTTTGTGCTGATCGATGTGAATAAGATCCCTCCCGTTTACAAGCGCCATTTTAATTATAGGAAAAACGCAGGCTGACAATATGACTTTTTTTATTCGTTTATACAGGATAACCGCTCTGTTATTATGGGCGGTTTTTGTTGCATTATTGACTGTGCCATACCAATTTAAAAGCGGTTGGATCGGCGTAAAACGGATAAGCCATTTCACGCATCTCTGGAGCAAGGGCATAGCGAAGATCATTAATCTGCGGGTAAAGGTATACGGGGATGTCCCATCTTTTACCGGGGGGCTGGTAGTGTCGAATCATTTGAGTTATCTTGATATAATCACGCACGGTTCGGTCCTCCCGCTGCGTTATTCACCCAAAGCCGACATAGCAAAATGGCCCATCCTCGGCTCGTATATCGGCTTAAGCCGGCCGATATGGACCGACCGCGAATCCAAGCGCTCCTCCATAAAAACGCTGCGTGCATTTGCGAAGACCATGAAACACGGTATGTATCTGATCGTTTATCCGGAAGGGACAAGCACAGACGGCAGGCGCGGCATCCTGCCTTTTAAATCCACTTCTTTTGAGGCGGCAATAATCGGAAATGCGCCGATATTGCCTGTTCTTATCTCTTATAAGGAAGCCTCAGGCAGCCAACCCATCTGCTGGTATGGAGATATGACGCTATTGCCTCATGTCTGGGGGCTGCTAAAACTTCGTTCCATAGAGGCCCGGTTGCGTTTTCTGCCTCCGATATATCCTGAAGGCAGGTCAAGAAAAGAGCTGGCTTCCTTTGTCCATGATGTTATGGCCCGGGAATACGGGGAAGCATGGATAAAATTACCTTGACAGCCCCGAATGATATATTATAAGGTAATTGAGGGTGATTTATGGGAAAAGACGGTATAAATATTCTTATCGTTGAGGACAATCCCGCGGATGCCCGCCTGGTATCCGAGATGTTGAAGGAGGCCACTCTATACTCTTTCAGCATAACAAATACATGCAGGATCGATGATGCCTCGAAAATTCTGAAAAAAGAGAAATTCGACATCGTCCTTTTAGATCTCGGCCTGCCGGACAATCATGATGGACTGTCCGGATTCGAAACGATCATCGCAAACAATCCAAATATCCCTATCATAGTTTTAACCGGGCTTAACGACGAGGCTTTGGGCATAGAAGCCGTCCGTAAGCGGGCCGCCGACTATCTGGTCAAGGGGCAGCTTAACAGCAATGTTTTGGTCCGGAGTATACGATACGCTCTTGAGCGGAAAAATAATGAACGCGCGCTGAAAGAAAGCGAAGAGCGGTATCGCGGACTGGCCGAAGCGGCGCACGATATGATATACATTATTGGCCGGGATGGCCGCGTTGAATATGTGAACAGTTTCGGAGCTTCCTACCTGGGGTTTAAACCGCAGCAGATCATAGGCAAATATCAGACGGAATTATTTTCTCCCGAAGTTGCCGTGAGGCAAGAGAATAACTTGCGGGAGGTTTTTGAAACAGGCCAAGCGTGTTATCACGAAAGTTCGTTCGTAGTATCAGACAAGACTACGTGGATAGGGACGTGGCTTGTGGTTTTACCCAGAGGCGATAATTCTAAAGCCATACTTGGCATTTCCCGCGATATTACCGTGAACAAGCAGCTGGAACAGGCCTTGCGGGATAGCGAAGAACGCTACCATAATCTGATATCTGCCTCTCCCGATGCTATATTGGTCATACATGAAGGCAGGATAAAATTCGTTAATTCCGCCGCGGTAAAACTTCTGGGTATCGCAAATGAGAAAGAGCTCGTCGGCAGGAAAGCATTAAATTTTGTTTCTTCGGAGTTCAGGAAAGAAGCGATTGCCAGAATGGCTGCGCTGCAGAATGGCGTAAGCCCGGAAGAGAGAGGGGTGGACCCGACGTTTAACATGAAGGCCATTCGCGCCGACGGGGTTTTGATAGACGTTAACGCGGTGGGGCGTCAGGTTATTTATGACGGCGAACCTGCCATCCAGGTTATTATGAGGGATTTTACCGAGCACAAAAAAAAGGAAGAAGAGCTATCCTGGCTCGCCACTTTTCCCGAGTGGAATGCAAATCCTATAGTAGAGGCCGACCCTCTTGGGAAGATCTATTATATTAACCCTGCCGCCAGACAATTGTTCCCCGACATGGAGTCGGCCGGCGCGGAACATCAGTTCATGACAGGCCTGAAAGTGATCTACGATTTCCTTAAAAATGGAAAAGACGGTAAATTTGCGAGAGAGATAAAGATAAAAGATGCCTGGTTCCAGCAGCTGTTCTATTACACCGATACTTTCGAACGCATCCGTATATACGGACTCGATATCACAGAACGAAAAGACGCCGAAGAGATATTAAGACGGGATAAAGAAACTTTCGAGAAGCTCGTGAGGAAAAGGACCGATGAATTGATCGAGGCTCACGTGGACCTGGAAAAGGCAAAACGGCTGTCGGACATCGGCACCCTGGCAGCTACGATCGCTCATGAGCTGCGTAACCCGCTGGCCGCGATAAATATGGCGACGGCTAATATAAAAAGAAAAGCCAATAATCCGTCCCTGGATAAGCATTTTGCTAATATAGAAAAGAAGATCTTCGAAAGCGATGAGATCATAAATAACCTGTTATTCTACACGCGGCTCCGAGCGCCCAGCCATGAATTGGTGAATATACATGACATTCTCACGGAGTGTATCGCGATAACGCAGAAGCAGTTTAAAAAGAAGGTCTCCCTTAAAAAATATCTTAATTCTCTTGAAGACGTTTCGATCGATGCCGATCCGATCCAGCTGAAGGAAGTCTTCTCCAATTTATTGAATAATGCTCACGACGCGGTTCCGGAGTCGAAAGGCAAAATAGAAATAACGGCGAAATGCGATGGGCAGTCGATAGATATCTGTTTTAAGGATAACGGGGCAGGCATCGAAAAAAACGATATGGAAAGGGTCTTCGAGCCTTTTTTCACTACTAAAACCAAAGGGACGGGGCTGGGCCTGACGGTCTGCAAACAGATAGTCGATATGCATGGCGGCGAGATAAATATCGAAAGCGAGCTTAATAAAGGAACGGCAATTGCAGTGACATTGCCTAAGAAAAAGAGCGTAAGGGCAAGAAGATGGCTGAGGAACGAATGCTAGCCTGACTCTCGCAGTTGGGGGGCGAAGCTAAAAAGAGGGGGACATTAAATGTCCTCCTCTTTTTTCTATCGGGAAATTTTTGATATACAGGTGGAAAAAAGTCAGAAAAAAGCGGTATCAGCCGATTGTTAGATCAGACGATCTTCTGTATATTGTTTATCAGGATAAATATAGAAAGTTTCGACCGGCCGGATCAGCCGAGTAACGGCTTTATAAGCAAAGATAATAAAAATTTTAAGGAGCAAGTATGGCGAAGAAAAAAATAATGATAGTGGATGACGACAAGGTTTTTTTAGAAGAGCTTCAGGAACTTCTGGATAACGCCGGCTACGAAGTGATAGGAACTGAAGGCCGTGCCCCCGTAGCAGAAATAGCCAATTCGGCAAGGCCGGACCTTATATTGCTCGACCTGCGCATGCCGGAAAAGAGCGGGTTCGAAGTGGCGACGGAACTAAAACAGTTTAACGAGACCGCGGATATACCCATTATAGCGATGACAGGATTTTATACTATGGAGGAGCGGTCTTTTCTAATGAATTTTTGCGGTATCAAAAAATGTTTGAAAAAACCGCTCAGCCCGCTGGATGTGATAAAAGAAATAGAATGGGCGATGGAAGAATAATAACTGCTGAGATGAAAAGGAGGTGAATATCATGTGTCAGACTTGCGGATGCAGTCCGTGTGAAAAATGCGGAAAGCCGATCAAAGAAGGCGTTTGCGTAGGATGCAAAAAGAGCTCCAGCGATTGTACCTGTGAAAAAAAATAAAGGCGCAACGATAAGAATAGTTTAAGATCATGCCGGCTATTCAGCCGGCATGATAATTTTTTAAACGGAACTTTTTCGTGATTTCTTTTGTCTTATTATGGGGAGCAGGAAAAGAGAATGGAAAGAATCCATGCAGGATATATCCAGAGAAATTTTAATAAAGGCGTCGGAAGGCGACCTCGGCTCTTTTGAAATAATTTATAAAGCCACGGCGGATTTTGTCTATAATGTCGCGTACCGGATAGTGTCGAACGGGCATGACGCCGAAGAGGTCGCGCAAGAGGTCTTCCTGAGTGTTTATCATAAATTGAAAGATTTCCGGTTCCAATCTTCGCTAAAGACATGGATATACAGGATCACGGTGAACTGCGCGATCAACTATTCTAAAAAGATGTCCCGGGAGAAGGAGAAGAGGAAAATTTATGACGAAGACCCGAATACTGCGAAAGTATTCGACGCTCCGGCAGTAAGAGACAGCGATAAGACCCGGGAAGAGATCATCGGTTCACTTTTGGCAAATCTCAACCCGGATCAAAAGGCATGTATCGTGTTAAGGAGCATTGAGGGATTGAGTTACGAAGAGATCGCCGATACTTTAAAGATCGGCATAAATACGGTCCGTTCACGGCTTAAAAGGGCCAGGGAAAAACTGCTCAGCCTGAAAAAAGAGGTGATAAAAAATGAAATGTAGCGAGATCCGGGAACTGATACTTACGGATTATGCCGATGATCGGCTGGACGGCGAGAGGAAGACGGATACCGAACGGCATTTGGCCGGATGCCGGGATTGTAAAGAGCTCTTCGCGGCTGTGAAAAAGACAGTGATAGAGCCCTTTATGGGAGCTGCGAGGATCGGTCTTCCGGAGTCGCTCTGGCTGCGGACGAAGGCGGCTATCATAGAGGAGCAGAATAAGCCGGTTTTCGGCGCCGGTCTCTTAAGCCGGGTAAGGCAGGCTTTATATATTCCCCGGCCGGTTATGGCTGCTATAAGCGCAATGGTCTTGATAATTGCCGTTGTGACAATGGCGCAATTGAAGATCGTCGGTAAAGAGAGGATCGTGAAGGCAGGTGTGCAGGAACAGGCGGAATATTACAATTACAGTTATCTCGTGGAGTCGCCGGTAGATATGGCGGTGAATGAGGAAGCAGGATTGGGAACGGTTATAGAAAAATATTTTTTGTAATTTAATTAAAAACAGGAGGAAGGGTTATGGTAAAATTAAAGATCATGGTATTTGCAATTATCGCAGTAACCTTTTTGTCCGCGAGCGCGTTTTGCGCGGATAACGCTGCCGTGCCATCATCGCAAAGAAAAGGCTGGTCGGAAAAAAGAGAAGCTTCGCAACAACAGCTTTACAAAGAGCTTAACTTGACCGACGAACAAAAGAAGGTTCTGGACGAGAATAAAACCAGGACCAAGGAAGAGATGAAAGTGCTCTATCAACAAATGCAGGACAAGAGGGCCATTCTGCGCCAGGAGCTTCAGAATGATACGCTTGATATGAGAAAAATAAACCAGATCAACGGTGAATTGAAGGACGTGCAGGTGCAGATCCTTGATAAAAGGCTGTCGGGAATACTGGAAGTTCGTAAGATATTGACGGCCGATCAATTTAAAAAATTTATGACTGAAATGCAGAAGCGCTCCGGGCAGCATAAGAATAAACGGTAATATATCCATGATCGTATCGTCTCGTCACAAGAAGCTCGGCCTGAAGACAAAAGTTACAAGAAAGATATCCGAGATACCTGTCGGAGACTGGAATAAGGTATTTCCGGATATCCTTGAGAGTTATGATTTTTTCAGGACGATAGACGAGTCCGGCCTTGAACAATTTTCATTATATTACATCATGGTGTATGACCGTAAAGCTCCCATCGGCGCGACCGCATGTTTTCTAGTTAACTATTCGCTCGATACAAGTATAAACGGCCCCTTGAGACGGGTCACGAACAGTATTAAAAGATTCGCGCCGAATATTTTCAGCCTTAAAGCCTTTATCTGCGGCACTCCCATGAGCCGGGGCAGGATAGGCATTACCGGCCGTCAGGACGTTGTGATGAAGGCGATCCTCCGGCGCATGGAGCAGATAGCGAAGAAGAACAAGGCCGCCATAATAGCGTTCAAGGACTTCGAACAAAACCGCACAGAACTGCTCGACCCGCTTCAAAAGAAAGGCTTTTCGAAATTTGACAGCCTGCCCTCGACCGAGCTCAATATCTGGTTCAAGGATTTTGAGGAGTACTTAAAGACCTTGAGCGGGGCCAACAGGTATGACCTGAGAAGAAAATTCAAAAAGGTGGACGGCCATGTCGCAATAGACCGCGAGATCGTGGACTCACTCGATGATGACGCGCTACGCGACGTCTATAAGCTTTACCTCGACATAGTAGCAAAGCACGACATGGGTTTTGAGCTATTGCCGATCGCGTTCTTCAGGAATATATCAAAAAATATGCCGGGCCGCGTTAAATTTTTCCTATGGCGCATAGACGGTAAACTGGCGGCATTCTTATTCTGCATGGTCTCCGGCGATCTTTTTATAGATTATTATCTCGGGCTCGACTATTCGATCGCGTATAAGCACCATCTCTATTTTATAAAATTCCGCGACGTTATGGAGTGGGTCATAAAACACAAAATAAAAAAATACGAGATGGGTATTAGCGGTTACGAACCGAAGAGGAGGCTAGGGTTCGATTTTATCCCTTTGTATCTTTATGTGAAGCTCCGCAACAGGATGCTGCGCCCCGTTTTCAATCTAATATGCCAATTCCTGAAGTTCGAGAATTTTGATCCGGACCTGAAAGAGGCGCGGAACCGCAAGACGTTAAAGACCCCGCCGCTATAAACACTTCAATTTGCTTTTTATATATAAAACAGTATACTTTAATTTGATATGATACTTAAATGGAACTTTTTAACGGCATTGTTTGTCTAAATAGGTGTATAGACAAAGGCAGCATAATTTAATATATAATAAGTGCAAAATAATATGGCAATAATAAGATATAAACAGTTCATCATTATCTTCCTGGTATTTTTATTCCCCGCAACGGCAATAGCACAATCAGGCGAAACGGCTGCCCAGACGGAAGAAGTCGTTGAGTGGAAAGCTTGTGTGCAGGAAGCAAAGGCAAAGCACCCCGACCTCGTATCCGCCGCGGAAAAAGTTAATCAGAACAAGGCGGCGAAAGAGGTCACCAGAAGCGTTATGATGCCCCAGATAACCGGCGGGGCCAGCGAAGTCACCTCTAATAATGGTTTTAATTCGAACAATTCCGGGAACGGTTCCGGCAACTCTTCGGGCTCCGGATCATCGTCGGGCAACAACCGCATCACCACCTATCAGTATAATATAGCAGGACAGCAGCTTATCTTTGACGGTTTCAAGAGCTCGTTTGACCTATCGACCGCAGAGCGTAATATAAGAGCGTCGCGGTATACTTACAGCGTGACTTCTTCCAATATACGATTGCGGCTCCGGACCGCCTTTGCCAATCTTCTCATTGCGCAGGAACTTGTAAAGGTCACTGAAGAGATAGAGACTCGCAGAAAGCAAACCCTGGAACTTGTAAGATCGCTGTACGAAGGGGGCCGGGAGCATAAGGGGTCATTGCTGAAGTCAGAGGCGGACCTGGCGCAGGCGACTTACCAGGTCAGCCAGGCCAGAAGAAATATATATTACTCGCAGAGGCAGCTTACGAAAGAATTGGGCAGGGCGCAATTTTTGCCGATGATAGCCAATGGCGACCTGGAAGTCAAAGAGAGAGACCCGATCCTGCCGAATTTTGAAAGACTGGCCGGGACAGTTCCTCTCCTGGAACAGCTGATAGAGCAAAGAGAGGCGGCGAAATTCGGAGTAAAATCCGCATACGCGAATTTTGTTCCGCAAATTTTCCTTACCGGCAGCGAGGCGAACTCAAACACAAGATGGCCGCCCGACCAGAACGAATACACATTAGGGACAATGCTTACATGGCCCATATTCGACGGGGGCAACTTGTTTGCCGTTGTTTCTAAGAACAAAGCAGTATTGGGCCAGGCCGTTGCCGATGAGCGATCCGGGCGTGACGGCGTGATCGTTACAATGGTAAATACGTGGACGCAGCTGCAGAACACCGTTGACAATGTCGGCGTGCAGAAAAAACAACTGGATGCCGCGGAAGCGCGCGCAAAAATAACCAGGGCCGAATACGCAATAGGGCTTGCC
>PLNN01000014.1 GCA_003142795.1 Candidatus Omnitrophota bacterium | reverse complement strand
GAGGACAGGACCCATCCAATTGTAATTGAAAAGTATATCGTGCGAACGTAACGAGGATTAGGCTTAGAGGAGCGAATGAAGTATATTGACGAATTCAGGGACAGGAAATTGATAGATAAGGTCGCGTCTGAGATACGCGCCGCGATTTATCCGGCGAGGACGTATAATTTCATGGAAGTCTGCGGGACGCACACGATGGCGATATTCAGGTTCGGGCTGAAATCGATACTACCGGATAATATAAATCTTATCTCAGGACCCGGATGCCCGGTCTGCGTTACGCCGAATGAATTTTTGGACAAGGCAATAGCGCTTGCTAATAGAGATGATGTGATTGTGACGACCTTCGGCGACATGATGAGGGTGCCCGGTTCATATTCGAGCCTTGAAAAAGAGAAGGCAAAAGGCGCTTCCATCAGAATGGTTTATTCTACGGAAGACGCGATCGACATAGCGAAAAAAAATCCCAGTAAAGAAATTGTATTTTTGGGCATAGGCTTCGAGACGACGGTGCCTACGGTAGCTCAATCGATCATCAGGGCAAAAGAAGAAGGCATAAAAAATTATTCCGTGCTTTGCGGACACAAAACGATGCCACAGGTCTTGAAAACGCTTGTCAGCGATAAACGCATAAATGTCGACGGCTTTTTATTGCCGGGGCACGTAACTGCCGTAATAGGGACGCGGCCTTACGAATTCCTGGCAAGGCAGTATAAAAAGCGGTGCGTTGCCGCCGGATTCGAGCCTCTCGACGTCATGCAGGCCATCCTCATGCTTATAAAACAGGAAACGCCGAAGATAGAATTGCAATATACCAGGATAATAACTAAAAATGGCAATGCCCTCGCCAAAAAAGCGATCGAGAGAGTTTTTCAAAAAATATCATCTGTGTGGCGCGGCATAGGAAAGATCAAAGACAGCGGTTTAAAAATAAGGGCGAGGTATTCGGAGTTCGATGCCGAGAATAGGTTCGATATAAAAATTAAACCGCCCAGAGAGAATAAAAGCTGTCTATGCGGCAAGGTAGTCATGGGGCTTGTGACCCCGCCGGAATGTAAGCTTTTCGGCAGGGCTTGCAAGCCTGAAAATCCCATCGGAGCATGCATGGTCTCCAGCGAAGGGACGTGCGCAACATATTATAAATATCGAGGAACGGGAAATGGATAAAATTACTCTGGCTCATGGAAGCGGTGGGAAGATGATGCATGAACTCATCAACTCGCTTTTTATGAAAGAGTTCGATAATAAAATATTGGCAGAAAAAAAAGATTCCGCTATAGTGAAGGTTGGAAAGAAAAAGATCGCCTTCACTACGGATTCATATGTCGTAAATCCGATATTTTTTCCCGGAGGCGACATAGGAAACCTGGCTATTTACGGGACCGTCAACGATCTATCGGTCTGCGGCGCAAAACCGTTATTCGTATCACTGGCGATGATAATCGAAGAGGGACTCGACAAAACTATCCTGAGAAGAATAGCTGCATCTGTGAAGACCGCAGCGAAAAGAGCCGGCGTACAAATAGTTACGGGAGACACAAAAGTCGTCGAAAAAGGTTCTTGCGATAAAATATTCATTAATACGAGCGGCATTGGAGAGGTCTTTTACGAAGACCTTTCGATAGATGCGATAAAACCGGGCGATGTGGTAATTGTCAGCGGTGGAATAGGCGAACATGCCATAAGTGTCCTGTCGAAGAGAGAAGGTATCAGTTTTAAGACGAATGTTAAGAGCGATTCAGCGCCGCTGAACGATCTGATAGGCAAGGTGTTAAAGGTTTCGTCCGGGGTCAGGTTCATGAGAGATCCGACGCGGGGAGGACTTGCAACTACTTTAAACGAAATAACAGAGGGCCGGAGTTTTGGTATTGAGATATATGAAAAAGATATACCTGTGACAGAAGGCGTGCGGCAGGCATGCGAACTTCTCGGGTTCGATCCGCTCTATCTTGCCTGCGAGGGCCGTGCCATTCTTGTAGTCTCAGCAGAAGATTCGGGCAAGGTGATAAGTGCCATGCGCAAAAACGAGCTCGGAAAGAGCGCAAAGATCATAGGCAGCGTATCACGGGAATATAAAGGCAAGGTATGCCTGAATACTCTCTCCGGAGGTAAACGGCTGGCCGGGATGTTATCCGGAGAACAATTACCGAGGATCTGCTAAACGTTATGTGTATTGATTTCTATGAACTGAGGGGGTGCCTGATGCGTAATAGAAGAGGATTTACCCTGCTCGAATTGATAGTTGTGTTGGTCGTCTTGAGCGTACTTGTGTCAATAGCCCTTCCTCAATATGAAGGTTTTGTAGAAAAAGGGCGCGCCGCAGAAGTGTACGGTGTATTCGACATGATAAAAACTTCCCAGGAAGCGTACAGGCTTAGTAGGGGTAACTATGCTACGCATCTTAGTGACTTGACAGATATCACTATTACAAATTCGGTATATTGGACCTATAATATGATCGGATTCAGCACTTTTTACTTGGCTGTGGCAACAAGGACCGATAAGGACACGACGCAATGGCAGAATGCCCAGATTTATTTTGTATGGTATAGAGATCCCGATACCCCTTCCGGCTGGTTTTGCCATCCGGCCGGTTATCCCGGCGCTCCTCCGGGTGCCATGTCGTGGCCGCCCCCAATCATTATCTCCTAATTAAAGCCAATCTTGGGAAGAGATGACCCTAGGAAAATTGTCATTGACGAGAAGATGTTATAAGCATAGAATAATATATCCTAATTATATTAATATATGCCCACTAATCATTATAAGATAACTAGAAAAGACCTGTTTGATCTGTTCGGAAGGCTTTCCGATGCTTACAAGGTCTTTGTGCCGTATGCCAAGGGAGAACGGTTATACTTCGATAAGTTTGATCCTGCCAAAGAAGATCTTATAGAGCTGGGTGGAATAAAACAGAGCCAGCCGGTAAAATCTTTTATAAATCCTCCGAGAGAGAAAATCCTCAATGGTCCCAAAAAAGACTCAAAGCCCCTGATCCTGGCAGGCGTGAAAGGTTGTGACCTGTCGAGTTTCATACTCCAGGATTTCGTGTTTTTGCAAGGTGATACAGAAGACCCATTTTATGCCACGAACAGAAAAAATGCTATCCTGATAGGCACCGACTGCACTTACGCGAAAGAGACGTGTTTCTGTGTCGCAATGGAAGGCGCACCGTATCCGCAAAAATATTTCGACCTGAATTTGTCGTCTATAACAGATTATTTTATTGTTGAAGTCGCGACGGATAAAGGTAAGGCGCTCATAGATAATTTCAGGATGTTCTTCAAGAACGCAAACCCTCAGGATATAAAGTTACGCGATATCAATCGCGACAGGGTGACGGCGCAGGTAAGAGATTTCATCGCAAGAAGGGGTACGAAGGATACCGTCCAGATAAAAGGAGCTGTCGAGAAGAATTATAATCTTACAGCGCTTTGGCAGGATTTTGCCTCGACTTGCGTTGAATGCGGCGCATGTAACCTCGTCTGTCCGACATGCCACTGTTTTCTTCTCTTCGACGAAAAATCGAAGGAAGATTTCAAAAATAGATACAGGATATGGGATGCCTGCCTTTATAAGACGTTTGCCAAGGTGGCCGGCGGGGCCAATCCCAGGAAACATCTGTATGAGCGTCTGCGCAACCGGTTCGAGAAGAAATTCGATTTCTTCCCGAAGGTGCTGAACTATTTCGCGTGCACAGGATGCGGCCGGTGCATCGAGGCATGCCCGGGCGATATCGATCTGCGGGAAGTGCTGAAAGGGCTTGTTGACGGCAAGTGGAACAAGCCGCCGAATGAATGAAATGAAGAATCCATACGCATATACAGAAGCTGAGATCCTGAATGTGGTCGATGAGACCGCTAATATAAAGACTTTTACGATCAGGCCTAAGGAAGCGATAGTTTTTCGGGCCGGCCAATTCATGGATCTTACACTTCCCGGTATAGGGGAGGCGCCTTTTACGCCGTCCTCCAATCACAATGTAAAGGCGACGCTCGATTTTACTATAATGAGCGCCGGCCGTGTTACGAAACTCCTCCATCAGGCAAAAAAAGGCGACACAGTAGGAGTGAGAGGGCCTTACGGCCTGGGATACCCTCTTGACAAATTCAGGTCAAAGGAAGTTTTCATAGTCGGCGGAGGCGTGGGCCTTGCGCCGCTAAGGGCTTTATTGTACGCCTTATTCAATGAGGCGGATCAGTACAAAAAGATAATCTTGAAATACGGGGCGCGGACGCCGAAAGACATAGTTTATAAAGTTGAGATCGATTCGTGGCGCGCTAAAGCAAAGCACGTTGAGACGGAGATCACGACCGACATCGGCGATGAGTCATGGAATGGGAACGTCGGGCTCGTCACTACGATACTGAAAAAAGAGAGCGTCGACGTCAATAACGCCGTTGCGATCGTGTGCGGTCCGCCGATAATGATGAAGTTCGTCACATTTAAGCTTTTAGACATAGGTTTTAAAGATAGCGACATACATTTGTCTATGGAGAAGAATATGTCGTGCGGCATAGGTAAATGCGGCCATTGCAGGATTGGACCTTATTACGCGTGCAAAGACGGCCCTGTATTTACATACGATAAAATTAAAGATCTGCCTAATATCTGGGACTAGAAAATGAAACGTTTATTAATAGATCTGGATGTTTGTTCTGCTTGCGATGAATGCGGGATGTTATGCAGTTATATTCAGCACCCGGCAAATAACGGCATAACGAGCTTACGCGAATTTGCGCATTTCGCGATTCAATGCAGGAAGTGCGATGACGCCCCGTGCGTTGCGTCATGTCCGTGGGAAGCGCTTGAGATGCAAGATTATCACATGCTGAAGCGCTATATGATGCGCTGCACGTCGTGCAAATCGTGTTCGCGGGCGTGCCCGTTCGGCGTGATATATCCGGAAACGATACCTTTTATAATCTCAAGGTGCGATTATTGCCTGGGCAGGCTTAAAGAAGATGAGCGCCCCATCTGTCTCGAGTCATGCGCTCACGGCGGGATAAAATACGGCGAATTCGAAGAAGACAAGGATAACTTCATATATAAGATCTCGGACAATTTACTGGTGAAGACAGCGTACAAATGGGAGCGGATAGAAGAACCGCCGAAGAAAAGATAGATGAGCGCGAAAATTTTAGAATACATATTCTTATTTCTGATATTCCCGGGATTTCTATTTTCGACTACCATGGGGCTTATGGTATGCTGGGTCGACAGGAAGATCACCGCGCGCCTTCAATGGAGGGTCGGCCCTCCGTGGTACCAGAATTTTTTCGATGTATTGAAACTGCTTTTATACAAAGAGACGCTTATCCCGGAAGGCGTATCCCGCGTTCTTTTTCTCGGGATGCCGCTTCTGGCCGCATCGAGCGCCGCGCTTGCCTCGACCATTATTCTCGTGATCAACGGCGCACCATTTCAGGGATTCATGGGAGACCTTATAGTTATCATCTATCTTTTGATGATGCCATCGATAGCGATCATGCTGGGCGCTTTTGCTTCGAGAAATCCGCTTGCGTCACTTGGCGCGTCCAGGGAGATGAAGCTAATGCTTGCCTATGAACTGCCATTTATATTATCATTGATAGTTCCGATAATAAAATCCGGTTACGCGATCAAACTGGGAAGCATAATAACCCAGCAGTCGGGAGGGTTTATAGCCGGAAGCCCATCAGGCGTCATATCATTTATAACGGCCCTTTTATGTGTCCAGGCAAAACTGGGATTTGTGCCGTTCGACATGCCGGAAGCGGAGACCGAGATCATGGGCGGGACCTATATAGAATATTCCGGGAAAGCGCTCGGCATCTTTAAAATAGCCAAAGCCATCATGTTCTTTATGCTCCCGATATTATTGATCAGTTTATATTTCGGCGGTATAAGATCCTCAGTCGACGGCCTTGTTAAAAATGTATTACAATATCTCCTCATTCTTGTATTGATCATCGTGATAAAGAATACGAACCCGAGGGTCAGGATAGACCAGGCAGTGAAATTCTTCTGGGGGCTTGTTACGCCCGCAGCGGCCATCGCAATAGTTTTGGCGTATTTAGGACACTAAAATGGGAATAAAAGAAAAGATACTTTCAAGATCGATATACGTATTTCACGTTTCCAGCGGCAGCTGCAACAACTGCGATATTGAGCTTCTGGATTGTCTTACGCCGAGGTATGATATAGAGAGGTTCGGCATAGTCCTGGTCGGCAGCGTCAGGCATGCTGATGCGCTTTTTTGCACCGGTTCGACCAATAGGCTCTGTGTACCGCGCATAAAAAAGCTGTATGAACAGATGCCGAAGCCCGGGTTCATCGTCGCGTGGGGGGCGTGCGGCTCATCGAGAGGGCTTTTTAAGGACAGCTACAATACCGATCGGCCGCTCGACGAAGTGATCCCGGTGGACATTTATATTCCGGGGTGCCCGCCCAAGCCGGAAGCGATCATAGCCGGCCTGGTGAAATTAAAGGAAAAGATATTAGCAGGGAAGAAGGGTTGAAATGACGATAGATGAAGTATTGGGGAAGATAAGCGAGAGGTTCGGCTCCAACGTTTTGAAGGTTTATAAAAAGAACGAGAAGCGGGCATATGTAGACATATACCCTAAAGATATAGTCGAGTTCACAAAATACATATTTAAAGGCCTGGGTCTCAGGTTCAATATAGCAAGCGCTGTCGACGATTTCGGGACCATAGAGATACTTTACCATTTCTCCCTGGACCGGGGAGGATTCGTCATAACTATAAGAGCTGTTTTAGACAAAGAAGACCCGGACATAGACACGATAACGACGGTGACCAGATCGGCCTGGTGGATAGAGCGGGAGATACACGAGCTGTTCGGGGTGAGATTTAACGGCAATCACGATATGCGCCCGCTTTTATTGCCGGATGATTGGCCTCAGGGCGTCTATCCTTTGCGTAAAAATTTTGTTGTACCGAAGAGAGATTCGAGGAAGGCATGAGCTATAAACCCACGATACCCATAGGGCCGTACCATCCGCTGCAGGAAGAGCCGGAGTTCTATAAACTTGTCGTGGACGGTGAAAAGGTCGTCGATGTGGATGTGAGGATCGGCTGGAACCATCGCGGCATCGAAAAGATCTCCGAGTCCAAGAGTTTTGATCAATCCATATTTATCGTAGAGCGCATCTGCGGGATCTGCTCGTCAAGCCATCCGATCACATGCGTTCAAGCGGTCGAGGATATTGCCGGAATAGAAGTGCCTGAGAGGGCCCTTTATATACGCTCTATTATCCAGGAACTCGAGAGGCTCCATTCGCATATGTTATGGGTGGGGCTTGCCGGCCATTTTCTCGGTTACAATACCGTATTCATGTGGGGCTGGAAATACCGCGAACCGATATGTGACATAATGGAGACCGTGACAGGGAACAGGCAAAATTACGCCATGCTGAAAGTAGGCGGCGTAAGGCGCGACATAGAGAAAGAACATGTCTCTTATATATTGACCAGACTGGATGAATTCTTAAGGCAGCTCGATCTTTTGAAAGGCGCCGTCCTCGATGACCCGGTGATCCACGCCCGTCTGAAGGGCGTCGGTATATTGACAAAAGAGAAGGCCGTCGATTATGCGGCGCTCGGCCCGACAGCGCGGGCCTCAGGCGTTGACATAGATGTGAGGCGTGATCATCCTTACGCCGCTTATGACAGGATCAAGTGGAACGTGATCACTCAATCCGAAGGTGATGTCTTTGCGAAAACAGTCGTGCGGATACTCGAAATGTATGAATCGGTCAGCATAATACGCCAGTGTCTCGATGATATGCCGAAAGGGCCGATAGATTCGAAACCTAAGGACATACCGCCCGGCGAAGGGATAGGGCAGGTCGAAGCGCCGAGAGGCGAATGTATCCATTACATAAAGTCTGACGGGACCAATTCGCCGGTCCGCCATAAGGTGAGAGCGCCTACATATATGAATTTCCCGACATTCAGGGAAACGGTCATAGGCCAGACAGTCTCGGATGCCACTATAATACTTGCCGCGATAGATCCCTGCTATTGCTGTACCGAAAGAATGCTGGTCGTGGATACGGAAGACAAAGATCTCATGAATGCGCAAGGCTTGATAAGACTGTCGCAGGAGAAGACGCGCCGCCTGAAAGATGAGATGGGGATCAAATGAACATGCCGCACGAGCTATTGCCGTCGCTGGTACTCTATCCTTTAATTGCCGGTGCCGTATGCTTGATATTGCCGGACAAGGTAAAAAATATTATTAAGATCTTCGCCTTTCTTGTTACGCTCGCATGTCTTGCCGGGACGACCTTTATATTCCTGAAAAAACCCGTTTCCTGGCAGGCGTTTGACTTAAATATTTTAGTGGCGGACAATCTCTCAGGTTTTGTGGGCCTGGCGGTCGCATTTTTCGCATCTCTGATCGCGCTTTATTCATGCTCTTTCATAAAAATATCTTTCGGCAGATATTTTGGCTATTTCCTGATATCCCTGGGCGCTTCTTTAGGGGTAGTGTTTGCGAACGATCTTCTTGCGCTTCTTTTATTCTGGGGGCTCTTGGCGGCCATGCTTTATCTTATGGTGAATCTGAAAGATACTCCGGAAGCTGCCGCAGCGGCTAAGAAGGCCCTTATTATAATCGGCGGAACGGATGCGCTTATGATGTTCGGGATAGCGCTTTTGTGGCTTGTTACCGGCACTTTTTCCATGGATAAGATACAGCTTCCGCTTAACGGTATAATGAACATTGCCGCATTCGCGTGTTTACTGGCAGCGAGCTTCGCTAAATCCGGGGTCATGCCATTTCATTCATGGCTGCCCGATGTTGCCGAGGACGCNNGGCTGCCCGATGTTGCCGAAGAAGCACCCGCTACTGTAAGCGCGTTCCTCCCGGCCTCTCTCGATAAGCTTCTGGGCATATACCTATTGGCGAGGATCTCGTTAAATATTTTCGTAATGAACAAATTTTCCAATTTAGTTCTATTGGCGGTCGGTTCGATGACCATTGTATTCGCAGTCACTATAGCACTCGTTCAACACGACTTTAAAAGGCTTCTGGGGTATCATGCCGTATCGCAGGTAGGCTATATGGTGCTTGGCATAGGTACCGGCAGCGCTATCGGTATTGCCGGCGGGCTTTTTCATATGCTGAACAACGCTATATATAAATCGTGCCTGTTCCTTAACGGCGGGGCTGTGGAGAAAAAAACTGGAACTTCCGACCTTGCCGAGATGGGCGGACTTGCGAAGTATATGCCGATTACATTTGCATCATGCCTGGTGGCGTCTCTTGCGATATCGGGCGTGCCGCCCTTCAACGGATTCGTTTCGAAGTGGATGATATATCAGGGCATAATAGGGCTGGCCAGCCCTAAAAATCCCCTATGGATAGTCTGGCTCGTTTCGGCGATGTTCGGAAGCGCGCTCACCGTAGCGAGTTTTATGAAACTTCTTCATGCCTCATTTATGGGCCGCGCTTCAAAGGACTATAGTACAGTAAAAGAAGCCGGCCCGGCCATGACCATACCTATGATCTTGCTTGCTATCCTGTGCGCAGTATTCGGTATATTCTCTTTTTCGATACCTTTGTCTATTTTTATTATTCCTTCCATTGGCAAGAGCGTATCGTATTCCGGGATCTGGGATCCTGCCGCGGCCACCGTACTATTGATATTGGGCCTTTTGCTGGGCCTGGCCGTCTATCTATTTTTAAAGCCCCGCACGTTTCGTTCTGTCAAGGCTTTTGTGGGCGGAGAAGACGCCGATGGGCTTGGAAGGATATCGGGCGTCGATTTCTACGAAACTATTAAATCGATGGATCTTTTTAAATTTTTCTATAAGAACGAAGAAGCAAAATTTTTCGACGTATATGAACAGGGTAACAAGCTGTTGAAGCCACTTACTAAGGCGATGCAGTTTTTCCATAATGGCATTCTTCCCACCTATATGGTGTGGTGCCTGTTAGGCATGGTGGGAATGTTTTTGCTCATGTTCATGAAATAGGCACTTATGATAGAGATACATCTTATATTGTTATTTATGATAACGGCCGCGGTCATAGCGGTCGAAGTGAAGGACCTTCTCTCAAGCGTCGTTGCCATCGGCTCAGTCGGCATAGGATTGTCGTTGGCGTTTTTGGTCCTGAAGGCGCCGGACCTTGCCATAATGCAGCTTGTCGTGGAAATATTGAGCCTCATAATACTGGTCCGCGCTACAATGAGAAAAGACCTTCCGTTCAGCATTTCAGGCAGGTGGGTTTTTAATACATTCGCCACTATATTTTTTTTAATAGTTTTTCTGACGGCGGCGTATATCGCTTTGAAAAATATACAATCGTTCGGCAACCCTGTCTTGGGGATCTCGAAAACGTATATAGATAAGGGCATGGAGATGACGGGCGCCAGTAATGTAGTGGCGGCGATAACGCTTAATTTCAGGTCTCTGGACTCGCTCGGAGAGGCAATGGCTCTTCTTACCTCAGTGATAGGGATACTTGCCGTTGCCAGAAGGATAGGATATAACAAAAGATCATGAACATGCATGCTAAAGAAGAAAAAGGGATGACGCTTATCGTCAAGACCGTAACGCGTCTTACGCTCGGGTTCATATTGTTATACGGTATTTACATAGCTCTTAGCGGGCATGCGTCTCCGGGCGGCGGTTTTGCCGGAGGCGTAATAGTCGCTTTATCGTTTGTGCATATAATGCTGGCTTTCGGCAAGGAAGTAGCGCTAAAAAGGCTTCATTCCAACATGCTGCGGTTCTCTATAGGGATCTCAGCACTCGTATTTCTATATATAGTGATGGTTAAATTCTCCGGCGGTTGTATGCCTGTGAATGTATTTTTCGCCAGGTCCATATCGTGCGAGATATTCAATAATGAAGTGACAATACCGCTTTGCCAGATGGTCATAGTCAGCGCCGGGATGTTCACCACCTTTGTGGCGCTTGTGCTTTTGAGCAAGACGGACAAAGATGCGGAATAGGGGATAATATGTCGGTATATGTATTGTGCTTTATTCTATTTTCGATAGGGCTATATTGCGTCCTGCGCAAGCGCAATCTTATCAAGATCATAATAGGCATAGGGATCATGGAATACGCCGTGAACCTCTTCTTTATCCTGATAGGATACCGTTTCGAAGGAAGGTCTCCGATATATGCGCACGATAAGGTTATAAAGAACATGGTCGATCCGCTGCCGCAGGCAGTAGTATTAACGTCTATAGTTATCGGCCTTTCGGTTACGCTTATGCTTATCGCTGTAGCGATGAGAATATATGAAAGATACAAGACATTCGATATAACGAAAATAAACAGGCTAAAAGGATAAGAAGATGAGATTGGCGCAGTACCTGATCATAATTCCTCTGGCAGCGGCGTTTGTCATGCTTCTGGCGAGAAAGAGGTTTAAGTCTTCAAGCGATATATTGGCGGTCGCTGCATCGCTAAGTCTTACGGTAATATCGTTCGTGATAGCGTTAAGCACAGCGAGCGGCAAGGCAGTAGTGAATAATGTCGGCAATTGGCCGCCCAAGATAGGGATATCGCTCGTCGCCGATGGGCTTTCTTCCTTTATGCTGGTGATAGCCAATTTCATAACGCTGGTGGTGTCCGTATATTCGATAGCGTATATTAAAAAATATACGGATAAATGGAAATATTATTCGTTATTGATGCTTATGGCAGCCGGGGTCAACGGCGTCCTGGCGACAAGCGACATATTCAATCTTTTTATTTTTATGGAAATAGCTTCCATAGCCGTTTACGCGCTCGTTGCTTTCGGGACCGAAAGAGAAGCGATGGAGGCCTCCTTCAAGTATGCGGTGATGAGCACCGTAGCTTCAAGCTTTATCCTGATGGGCATAGCATTTCTTTACAGTTACACTTCCACGCTTAACATGGCCGACATGGCGATCGTGATCGCGTCTAAAGGTCCGTCTAAAGTTATCGCATTCGTGAGCGTCCTGTTCCTGATGGGTTTTGGGCTGAAAGCGGCGCTGGTGCCTTTTCACGCATGGCTCCCCGATGCTTATAGCTCCGCGCCTGCCACGATCCCGGCGATGTCTTCGGGAGTGCTGATCAAGAGCCTGGGTGTCTATGTAATAATACGTATATTTTTTAACGTATTTGGCATTACGCAAGAGGTCCTGAATATTTTTATAACGCTGGCAGTCTTATCCATGCTGACCGGCAGCATAATGGCATTCGGGCAATCTAATATTAAAAGATTTTTCGGATATTCGAGCATAAGCCAGATAGGATATATATTTTTGGGATTGGGCATCGGTACGCCGATGGCCATAGCCGGAAGCCTTTTTCATCTATTCAATCATAGCGCGGCCAAATCCCTTCTTTTCCTTAATGCCGGCGATATCGAGACAAACTTCAAAAAAACAGACCTGAACAAAATGTCCGGAGCCGCTGTCTTGGCGCGGACGCCCGTATGCGGTTATACAAATCTGGCCGGCATGTTCTCGATATGCGGGGTGCCTCCGTTTGCCGGTTTCTGGAGTAAACTTATTATCATATTGGCGTGCATACAGGCCAGGAGGCCGTTCGTCGCATTTATCGCGGTATTTGTCAGTATACTTACGATCGCCTATTATTTTAGGGCGATGACGCCGGTTTTGTTCGGGGAAAAAACCGGCGAGGCAGCGATCGAACTTAAAAATAAGCCATCTTTAACAATGAACCTGGCCATGATCGCGCTTAGCTTGATCTGTTTATTCGGCGGGGTCTTATTATTGCCTAATAACATCGGGAACAATTTACTCAACTGCGCCAGATCCGCTATTGAGAATGGCTGCAGCGGGTACGCCGCTATTTTATTCGGAGCCGCAAAATGATATATAGAATAATGCTTTTTCTCTTATGGGCTTTTGTATGGCTTCTTTTGTCCTGGCCGCCTAACGCCGCAAAGATCGTTACGGCTATGATAGTTTCGATCTTTGTTTCTCTGTTGACAGCGGACATACTTACCAGTCGTAAAGGTACCGCTCCAAAGAAAAGCTTTATAGACATCTGCGCAAGAATTTCGTGGTTTTTTTGGTACGTCGTAGTGTTTTTGTGGGAATGTCTTAAAGCGAATATAGACGTTGCCTATAGGGTGTTGCACCCGGACCTCCCTATACGGCCCGGGACCGTGAAGATAAAGACGAATCTCAAATCGGACATAGCGCTTACTTTTCTTGCGAATTCACTTACGCTGACGCCGGGCCGGACCACGATCGATATAGACAAAGAAAGAGGTTTTATATATATACACAAGCTGTATATAAGAAAAGAGACGGCCGTCGGAAAAGTCGATGCCGTGGAAAAGTTTGAAAATATACTGGGGAAGATATTTGAATAATACCATGAGAAGAGTTCGATATTTTTTCGGTCTTTTAGTTATCCTCGCCCTGGTCGGGCTCATACTGTTCTATCCGGTCGACTCGATGTTGGGCTGGCAATCGAAGCTCCTGGGAAAGTTTTTCCTGTGGCTGTTGATATCAGCCGTCCTGTGCCTGTATAGGGTACTGCGCGGGCCTACGGCTTGCGACAGGATAGTGGCAATAGATATGCTTGGCATACTCATAGTCGGGTTCTGCGCTATTTTAACTATTCCTACGGGAAGGGACTGGTATATGGATATCGGGATAGCCTGGGTGCTGCAAAGTTTTATCGGCATTATGGCCCTGGCAAAATATCTGGAGGGGAAAGATTTCGATGAATGAGACTATCGGCGGGATCATAATAATAATCGGAGTGATATTCGATTTCTTCGGATGCATAGGACTTATCAGGTTCCCGGATGTATATAACCGGCTCCAGGCTTCCGCAAAATGCGTGACATTAGGGACCTCGGGGATACTATTCGGACTTTTTATCTATAAAGGATTTACGGCAACCGGCATCAAGGCGCTATTATGCCTTGTCTTTATAATCCTGACCGCTCCCGTTTCAGCGCATGTCCTGGCAAGGGGCGCATACAGGTCAGGCGTAAAACCGTGGGATGGAAGCGTGTCCGATGATTATGAAAAGGATATGAAAAATATAAAGTAGGGGGCGTCCGATGAATATACGAGAGATCAGGTCCCAGATAGTAACGGCTGCCGATAAGTTGTGCGAGATGCTTGAATTGATCGAAAAAGGTTTTATGGAGAATAAGCCCGAGATATTGGCCGAGGCCATAAAACGGGAAAACGAAATAAATGAAACTGAAAAGATCCTGATCAGGAACATCCTGGAGCTGTCAAAGACGTCGGATAAGAAAAAAGAACTGGTGGCGCTGGAACAGATGATCGAGACGCTGGAGCGGATGGGTGACGAGGGGGCCAGCATTATAGAGAGAATAGAGGTCAAGATATGCGAGAAACTTCTTTTCAGCGATCTGGATGTCGTTCAGTTCAATGAGACATATTGCGCGACGCAGGATTCAGTAACGCTAATGAGGGATTTCCTGAAAAAAAACAGTTCTGCGCTTAAAGAAAAAGTTATAAATAACGGCTTCCGTGTGAAAGAGCTGGTCGAGAGGTACCGCAAAGAGCATGCCGAGAGGCTTGTGAAGGGGCTGGGAACGCCTATGGGCGCGAATATGTATTTTGACATGCTCGATTTTACCGGGAACCTTGCCAGGCATTCGTCTAATATGGTGAAGCTGGTTTAAAAAAAGGTCATATGAGATATCCGAAATTGAGAGAGCTTAAAGAGGCCGTCACTGCGTTATTCAGCAGGCCGTATACATCGAGATTTCCCTATGAAACGCATACGCCGGCAAAAAGATTCCGGGGAAAACCCGAGTACTCTAACGAAGGCTGTATCGCCTGCACAGCCTGCAGCCTTGTCTGCCCGGCAAGGGCGATAGAATTTCGCGACATAGTAACGAAAGAGAAAGCAACGAGAAAGATGGTGTTGCATCTCGACGAGTGCCATTATTGCGGCCAGTGCAGCGCGCTCTGTACTACAAGAGACGATGTGCCTCCAGGCATAAAGCATACGATCAAATTCGACCTTGCCGGCTCAAGCAGGGCCGAGATGGTATCTACGACGGATGAAAAAGAACTGGCGCTCTGCGAAGTTTGCGGAGACATTATAACCGCGAAGGCCCATCTCGAATGGATAGCAAAAAAACTCGGACCGCTGGCATTTTCCAATCCCACGTTATTTGTTGCCTCATTGAAAGGCATGGGATTTGCCGAAAGCGTTCTTCAGGCGGCCAAGGATTATGTTGCGCGATCTGACAGGGGTAAGATACTTTGCGCGAAATGCAGAAGAAAGGCCACAATTGAAAGGTTCTAGCTCTTCGCAGCGTTCCGCGGTCCTGAAAGCCGGGATCGGGGAGAGGATCAAGGGGAGGACGGCGATAGTCGCGATCGGGAACATCCTCCGCGGGGATGACGGCCTTGGCCCGAAACTCATAGAGATGCTGAAGTCTCGATCTGTCAAAGCAGATCTCTTCGATTGCGGCACCGCTCCGGAAAATTATATATTCCCGATACTTTCGACATCCTGTGACACGGTGATCCTGATCGACGCGGCGGACATGCGGATAGCTCCCGGCGATGCGCGCATATTCGCCATTGAGAGCATAGCGAACGTAAGTTTCTCGACGCATAATCCATCGCCGCGGCTTTTTACCGATCTTTTGAAGACGGGCAGGGATAATCTTAATATATTCGTGGTTTCCGTCCAGCCAAAGACCACAAATCTGGGAGATGCTTTAAGCCGGGAAGTGCTTGAAGGCCTGGAGATATTGGCGGGCGCGTTTTTAGAAGCCCTTGCGTAAAACCGATGATCAAGCCAACCATAGAAGAAATAGACGTTCCATTCTCAAACGTCCGGCTCTTCGATATCCTTAAAAATGAGCCTTATCTTTTTTTCCTCGACAGCTCCTGCGATCACGAAAAACTGGGGAGGTTCTCATTTTTGGGATGCGACCCGTTCCTTATATTCAGATCGAAACGCGATTTTATCACTCTGGAATGGGCCGGCGGGAATACGGAAAATTTAAGATCAGATCCTTTTATTGCCTTAAAAAAAATATTTAAAATTTATGAACTGGAAGAGTGCGCAAATATACCTTTTGCTTCCGGCGCCGTCGGTTATTTGGCTTATGACCTTAAAGATCACATAGAGGATTTGCCGGACCTGGCGATCGACGATCTCGGGCTGCCTGATTCCATCCTTGGTTTTTATGACGTCGTTATAATATGCGATAATCTTAAAGAAAAAACATATATAGCAAGTTCCGGCATGCCGGAAACAGATATCGCAAAGAACGGCTATCGCAAAGAAGCGAGATTGAAGGAATTTAAGGATAAATTGTCCGGCGCCTGCGAGCGGTATCGAAGAAAGACGGTAAGTTTCGCGCCGCCTGCGTTAAGGTCAAATTTTTCCAGGCCGGAATATGCGAATGCGATCAATAAAGCCAAGGCATATATAAAAAAAGGCGATATCTATCAGGTGAACCTGTCGCAGCGCTTCGAGGCAAAGGTTGATGTTGATGCCCATGAGCTTTATTTAAAGTTAAGAGAAGCGAGCCCCGCCCCGTTTTCCTCCTATCTCGGATTTAAGGAGATAGCGGTCTTGAGCTCCTCCCCGGAAAGATTTTTGCGTAAAGACGGCGATCGTATCGAGACGCGTCCCATAAAAGGGACGAGGCCCAGAGGAGAAGACGCGTCTAGCGATGCCCTGCTGGAAAAAGAGCTGTCCCAAAGCGGGAAAGACAGGGCTGAGCATATAATGATAGTCGACCTTGAACGTAACGATCTGGGCAGGATATGTGAATACGGCTCTGTGCGCGTTGCCGAATCTTTTATCATAGAAAAGTACGCTAATGTATTTCATCTTGTTTCGACGGTCACAGGCCTGCTCAAGAATAATATCGATCCTATAGACTGCCTTAAGGCTTCTTTCCCGGGAGGTTCCATAACCGGCGCGCCGAAGGTGCGGTCAATGGAAATAATAGAGGAGCTGGAGCCGGTTAAAAGATCTGTATATACAGGAGCCGTCGGATACATTTCATTCGACGGCAGGATGGATACTTCCATAGTGATAAGGACTTTCATAATGAAAGGTAACGATATATATTTTCAGGTGGGCGGGGGCATAGTCGCGGACTCGACCGCGGAAGAAGAGTATCAGGAGACGCTCGATAAAGCGCAAGGCCTGTTTAAGGCCCTCGGCATAACTTTTGATTCGAAGGTAACGGTATGAGAAAGAATAAGATCTGGATAAACGGGCGGTTCGTCGGCATAAATGACGCGAAGGTTTCAGTGTTCGACAGAGGGTTTCTCTACGGAGACGGAGTCTTTGAGACGATGCGCAGCTATGCAGGCATTGTATTCAAGCTAAATGAACATATCGATAGACTATTCAAAGGTCTCGCGACCATCAGGATAAAAACGCCGCACTCCAGGTCTTATTTTAAAAAAGCGATCTATGATTCATTAAAAATAAATAAGATCCGGAGCGGTTATATACGCGTTGCTATGACAAGGGGAGAGGGCAGGTTCGGAATAGGCTATAAAGACGATTTCACGCCCAATATCGTAATAATCGCAAAAGAGTTTGGCGGTTATCCGGAGTGGATGCACGATCGCGGTTTGAGCGCCCAGACCGCGGGTTTTATTCAAAATGAATATTCGCCTCTTGCGGGCATAAAATCGATGAATTATCTGAACCCTATCCTGGCCAGACTTTACGCGAAAGAGGACGGCTACGACGAGGCAATCCTTGAAAATATCAACGGCTATATTACAGAAGCGGCTACCAGCAATATATTTATTGTCAGAAAAGGCGCCATTATAACGCCTTCGCGCGATAGCGGGATCCTGCCGGGCGTTACAAGAGGCGTTGTCATAGGCATAGCTAAAAAATTAAAGCTGAAGATGGTCGAGCGGAAAATTTCGCGCCGGGAACCGGAAACCGCAGACGAGGTATTCCTTACCAATTCGCTTGCGGAAATACTGCCCGTCGTTAAAATAAATTCAAAAAAAATAGGGACCGGCAAACCGGGCGAGATCACAAAGCTTCTCCGCATATCCTACCAGAAGGCAGTCATAAAAGAAGTTATTCTGCTTCGCTAATATTCTTAAGGCTGGATGGAGTTTCGCAGGAACTTGTCAGGTGATCTTGAAGTGTTTCTTTGCGATATTTTCCAGGGTATTTTTATGTTTCAGGAAGGCCTTGACTACTTCGGGGTCGAATTGGGTGCCGCTGGCTTTTTCTATAATGGCAATAGCTTCTTTGAATGATACCTTTGGTTTATAAGGCCTGTCGGTAGTCATCGCGTCAAAGGAGTCTGCTACGCAAACTATCCTGGCCAGGAACGGGATCGCATTACCTTTTAACCCTTCCGGGTATCCTGTGCCGTCATATTTTTCCTGATGGTACAGTATCACGTCTTTCATCTTCTGCAGGAACGGGATCCCTTCTATGATCTTGGCGCCATTTTGCGCATGCTGTTTGAACGTATCTATTTCTATTTCCGAAAGGTTCGATTTCTTAAAGATCGAATCATCTACATATAATTTTCCTATGTCATGAAGATAGCAGCCGTATCTTAACAGTTCGATCTGATTCCGCGGCAGTTTCATTGTTTTGGCGATCAGTATGGCGTATCTTTCTACGCGGTAAAGGTGCTGCCGCGTGTAAGGATCGCGTACCTCTATGGCGTTCGTGAGGGCTATGATCGATTCAAGGTGGGCTTTTTTCTCTTGAACGAGCGACAACCTCAGCTCATCGATCTTATTCCTTATGGATAATCTCAGTTTTTCGAATGTTTCGGCAAGATGACCTATTTCATCTCCCGACTTTATTTCTATTTTAACATTATAATTTTCCATCTCGATATTTCCTGCCATTACGTCGAGCTTTTTTATTGCCCCGGCCAGTTTATCGACAAACTGGTAACCGATAGCCGAGATCACTGCCAACCCTGCCAGGCATATAAAAATGATGGTCGCGAGCTCTTTACGCAGCATGCCAAAATATAGATCGATCTTATTATCCACTTCGATGATCGCCTCCGGAGCTTGGGCCAAACCCAGTGTTATTGGCGCAAATGCGGAGATCCACACGCCGTCTTTATCTTTATATATGCCGCTTGCCTGGGGAGCATTATCCCGCAGCGCCCTTTCTGTCTCGGGGCGCATCTGGTAGACAGCCCCGATGGACAAAGCCTTTTCCGTGCTCAATAAAAGAACAAGGCCTTTGCGATCCTTCGTGTAGATATTTATAGGGCTTTCGATATTAGTTACTTTTTTTACCTCGGACAATAAGTTCATATACTTTAAATACATTTTCATGGCAGGTATCAGCGTTTCGCTTGGCGCGTTCTGCATTTCAGTCATTTTTTCATAAGCGGGAGAAACGGCTGGTGCCAATGCTGCCTGGCGTCTTTCTTTTAACCCTTCGATGTTGTTCTTGATCATCAAAAGATCGTCTCCGTTCACAAAATCGGCTACGGTTGCCGCAATGGCCATGCTCTTATCGGCCAGCATTGAAACGAGACGGTTTTTGCTGAATTGGAAAGAAAAATATCCAAGGATGGCGGTTATCAGGAAGAGGGATAAGAATACTATACCGAGTATCTCGATCTTTATGCTTCTTCTTTTTAAGATCCGTTTCATTGCATAAATGATACCATAAAACCCGTAAAATTCAAGGCCCGAAGAGAAAGAGAATAATGTAAACTATAGTTATAGTTTTAGGTTGACAATAGCCGGCTCTCTGGTTATAATCTTTTCCATGAGAAAAGCGGCCTTGCTCATATTTTTTTTAACCGCCTTTGCAGTATCGGTATCCGCAGATGAACCTCAAAAGCTAGAGAAGATAGTCGTTACACCATCCCGTCTTGATACAAATCTCGATGAAAATTTAAGATCGATCACTATCTTAGGCCAGGATGCGCTTAGTTATTCGAGTTATGACGCTATCCCGGACGCGATCGGCAGCGTGGGAGGCGTCGATATACGCAGGAGAGGTCCCGAAGGCGTCCAGGCCGATGTCAATATACGCGGCACGACGTTTGAACAAAATACCGTTTTAATAGACGGCATAAAAATAAACGATCCCCAAACAGGCCATTTCAACCTGGACGTGCCTGTAACGAGAGTGGACTTAGACCGGATAGAGGTGCTTAAGGGGCCTGCCTCGAGCGTTTACGGCCCGAACGCCTTCGGCGGCGTGATAAATATGATCACCAAAAAGCCCGAAGGCAAGTCCGTAGTAATAGAGTCTGACGGCGGAGAGTTCGATTATTATAGAGGCGCGTTATCCGTCACGTATCCAATTGCTGCGCTGAACAACCGTTTCTCGTTCGAAGAGACCAGGTCCAGCGGATATATGCCCGAGACGGACTTTAACATCATCGCGTTGTCCAACACGACCAGCGTCGAGACGTTCCTGGGGACTTACGACTTCCTGTTCGGATATCTGAAAAAAGATTTCGGAGCGGACAGTTTTTATTCGAACCTATTCTCCAACGAAGAAGAACATACGGACACAAGATTATTCAAGCTGGACGGTGAGTTCGAAGAGGGAGACCTGAAAGTGATGCCGAAGCTCTTTTTAAGGCGGCACAGGGATAAGTTCCAGCTCGATGAGAACAGGCCCGGATGGCAGACAAATTATCACACTACTTACGATTATGGCGGAGAATTAAATTGCGTGCTTGATAAAAAATTCCTGGGCGCTTCATACGGCATTGAGTTATCGCGTGATACGATAGATTCAACGAGCCTCCAGACCCACTCAAGGACCAATGAAGGCGTGTATCTGGAGTTGTCGCCTAAAATAATTGACGATCTTAATGTCACCGCCGGCGTAAGAGAGGATTATTTTTCCGGTTTCGGATGGCAATGTTCGCCTTCCGCAGGGGCGGGTTACATGTTGATCAAAAATCTGATCGTGAGGGGCAATATAGGCAGAGCTTACAGGGTTCCCACTTTCACAGATCTTTTCTATAATGACGCCGGTAACATAGGAAATGCGAACCTTGTTCCGGAAAGTTCATGGACTTACGAGGCCGGAGCCGATTACAGGTGGGACCCGGCTAGCTGCTCGACGACTTTTTTTCACAGAGATTCTTTCGATACCATAGATTGGATCCGCCAGACAGCGAAGATGCCATGGCAGGCAACTAATATAGGATCTGTCTCTACCAACGGCCTTGAGCTATCGTTCGCAGTGATGCCGAAAAAGATAGCCCCGGGATCGCCCGTAGAAAAGGTTTTTATAGATTATACGGCCCTCGATTCATACAGGAAGCACGATTTCCTTTCCAAATATGCCCTCGATTACCTTAAACACCAGATAACGGGCGGCGCGCAATTCGATATTCTCGGCTTTAAGAACTACTGGGTGCTGGGCTACAAAAAAAGAGTAAATCAACCCGGTTTTCTGGTCGTCGACACAAAGCTATCGAAGGAGATATTCAGGAAGAACGGCGTCAGGTTCGAGGCGTTCATAGAGGCGTCGAATCTCTTCGATACCGACTATTCCGAGCAGTCCGACGTTCCGATGCCGGGGAGATGGATAAAGTCCGGCGCCCGCCTCGAGTTTTAAAATTTTTCGCATCTCGTGGTAGAATGTGCTGTGTCGAGTGGTTCGCGGAATTAAAATTTTTCGCTTTGCAGTCCGGCGTTTACTTTTGTGGCCGCCTCCGCTTGCCGCAAATCGCNNAATTTTTAACAGTCGCTCCGGCGAGCCACAAAAGTTCCGCCATCTGAGTAAGCGAAAAATTTCAATTCAGATTGACGCGCTGGAGGATTTGTAGTAATATCATATATAAATATTAAGAGGACATGATGAAAATACAGAGTTTAGACTATAACGAAGATATAATCGGTAACAAGACGGTTGTCGCCGCAATAGGAATAGCATTCTTTGTTCTTGCTACGGCGCTAGGCGCTTATGTGAGAATACCTGTACATGGAAGCCCTGTCCCGATCACGCTCCAGACATTCTTCGTTCTATTGTCCGGCGCGGTGCTCGGTAAGCGGCTCGGGAGCTTCAGCCAGGCAGCGTATTTTATTTTAGGCATAAGCGGTCTGCCGATATTCCAGGGAGCCGGATTCGGCGCCGCGTATCTGGCCGGGCCGACGACAGGTTATCTCATTGGTTTCATTGCCGCCTCATATTCGATCGGGCGCATAATAGATATCAGGCCGTTCGACGCAAAATGGGTCGCAGCGTCTTTTGCCATAGGAAGTCTCATCATATACGCTTTTGGAGCAGCATGGCTTGTATATTTATACAAAATAAGCTTTTCAAAGGCTATCTCAATAGGAATCCTGCCGTTCATTCCCGGTGATATAATAAAAATATTATTGGCGACCGTAATATATTCCAGAATATCGCAGCGATCAAAAAACATATTTTCAATATAAAATAGAAGGTGGGAGTCGTGGGTAAAATTCTAGAAAAGCCCGTTCTTTTTCTAACGATCTTAACTCTCCTTTGCGGTTATCTGTTCTTCTTCCAATCCGGGAAAATGGCCCTGACCGACCCCGACGAAACATTCTACGCGCAGACAGCTAAAGAGATGCTTGCCAGAAATGAGTGGGTCACTCCATATCTGTACGACAAGCCGCAGTTCGAAAAACCGATACTCTTCTACTGGCTGGTCGAGGCCTCTTACAAAGTATTCGGTATCAATGAATTCGCGGCCCGTTTCCCTTCGGCAGTTTTCGGCCTGATAGGTGTGATAGCGATATATTTTCTCGGTGCGCTTCTTTTTGGTAAAAGGGCAGGCATGTTATCGGCGGTCATGCTTGCCGTTAATGTCGAATACGTTATCCTTTCCAGGGCTTGTGTCACAGATATGGTCCTTTCGACTTTCATGCTGCTCGGGGCGTTATTCTTTTTCTATGGTTATCTCAAAGGGAAAAACTATTTTTATCTTCTTTCGGCGGCAGGCTTCGGGCTGGCGACCCTTACGAAGGGACCGGTGGCTATATTGTTGGCTGGATCAATAATATTTATCTACCTGATCCTTGCCAAAGATCTTAAATCTATTAAAAAAATGCCCGTTCTTTTGATGGCTCTGGTCTTTACTATAACAGCCGCGCCATGGTATCTCATCGCTTATAAGCTTCACGGAATGTCCTTCATAGATGCTTTCTTCGGATTCCATAATGTCACAAGGTTCCTTGAAGCTGAACATAAAATAGGGTCGCAATTCTATTATAACGTTCCGGTAGTGCTGGGCGGATTTTTTCCGTGGAGCGTCTTCCTGCCCGTCGGATTATGGAATATGTTCAAAAGGGGCCGGAATAAGTTCAAACCAGAGATTTTTGTACTGGTATGGTTCTTTGTTATATTTATATTTTTTTCGATATCGAGCACCAAGCTTCCGACATATATTTTCCCATGTTTCATGTCGCTTGCCCTGGTAACCGGTGTTTTCTGGGATGATTTTTTAAAAGGCCTTACCGGGAAGAAGATCGTTAAACAAATGGCGGTATCGTATTATATTTTATCGGCAGTGATCGTTCTTGGAGCGATAGGCGCGCTCCTCTATATAAAGCATGGCTATCCTGTCGTATTGAAAGGCGTTCTTATTTCAAGCCTCTTCCTGATATTCGGGATGGCGTTATCGTTCGCGGCATTTCTGAAGAAGAAATTCTTCTGGGCGTTCTTTTTGGTCGTATACTCGCTCGCGATATTTTTGATCCCGCTCGGCATGCTTGTAATACCGGACATAGAACTTTATGAAACCAGTAAAGAGGTATCGGGGAGGCTTCTATCTTTGATGAAACCGGCTGAAATGCTTGGATCCGAAAGCAACCATCTTGCCGGGCTTGCTTTTTATACCGGAAAATTCCCGGCGGATCTGGACAAGCACGACATAATGGTGCAATTCATGAATTCTGATAAACGCGTCTGGGGTGTCATGAAAGAGAAGAATTATAAACAACTATATGATCCAGGCGTAAACCCTGAATATGTGAAACCGTCTTATCTGGTCTATAAGATAGGGAAACGCGCCATCGTGACGAACGGGTTGCCGGATAACGGCAGGTATATCCTTAAAGGGGAAAGATCGAAATGAGCGCAGCAAGCCCTAAAAGATACGGCATATCTTTCGTATTCCCGATGTTCAACGAACGCGAGAACATAGAAGAGACTATACGCAGGGCCTCATCCCTCGCATCCCAGTTGAGCGATGATTATGAGATAGTCGTGGCCGACGACGCATCTACCGACGGAAGCGGCGATCTTGTAGACAGGCTTGCTGAAGCCGACAAACACGTGAAGCCGGTCAGGCTGAAGAACAATACAAAATTCGGAGGCGCTTTAAATGCCGGCCTGAAAAGCGCGTCCAAAGAAGTGGTCGTATATACAGATTCCGATTTTCCGGCGAAAGAGGACGACATTAAGAACGCGCTGGAGATGCTCGAGGGCGCGGATATAGTTACCGCGTACAGCCTTGTCATAAAGGATGCCAGCCTTAAACGTATTATCATGTCCAAGGTCTATAATTTTCTGGTGCACATTTTATTCGGCTTAAAAATAAGGGATATAAATTCCGGGCTGAAGATATACCGCCGCTCGATGATCGAAGGAATAGAGCTCGGTTCGCGAAGCCCTTTTATAGACGTCGAAATATTTGCCGAAGCCTCGAAGAGGGGGGCCAGGATAAAACAATACGGGCTGATCTTCGAGCTCCGGACAAAGGGGAGTTCCACGATCTCAAGGATGGGCGTGGTGGCGCGGACTTTCTGGGACATGCTCAGATATAAGATCTCAAGATGAAATATTTAATCGTAAGCGCAGATGATTTCGGATTATTAAAAAGTATAAACGAAGGTATAGTAAAGGCTTACCGGGACGGCATAGTTACATATCTGAATCTTATCCCGGCGGGCGAAGCGTTCGCGAACGCGCTTGAATTTGTTAAAGATGCCAGGTTAGAAGAGATGGGCGCGCATCTTTCGCTTACCCAGGTCAGGCCGCTGACCGATCCGGCCAGGATCCCCACCCTGATAGCAAAAGATAAAACATTCCACAGGAGCTACGTTCAGTTCCTCCTTAATTTTTTTTCAGGGAGGATAGATACCGCCCATATCTATATTGAATTAAAAAATCAGCTTGAAGCGCTTAAACAGGCGGGCATCCCGATAACAAATCTGTCGAGCCACGAGCATATTCATATGGTCCCGGCTATCCTGGATATTTTTATACAACTTGCCAAAGAGTACAATATACCGTCGATACGGTATCTGGGCAGCGAAAGAATTATCCCGCCGGTTACGTCAAAAAAGATATATAAAAAATTTGTGCTGCAGGTTTTTGCGGGAAAAATGGCGGGGGATTTAAAGAGAGCCGGCATTCTCTTTGCGGATAATTTTCTCGGTTTCCTGGATTCCGGCGCTTTGCAGGAGGCCCTTTTAATTAATATGTTAGGCTCCCTGAAGAGCGGGACAACAGAGCTTGTATGCCATCCCGGGTTCATAAGCCCGGAGGTCCTGGATAGGTGCATTTTTCACGCTAACTGCGAGACAGAGCTTCATGCGCTGACCAGCCGCAATGTGAAAGATTTTGTAAAAGAAGAAGGCATCTGCCCGATCAAATACGGAGAATTGGCCCGTCGAAAAGGGGAGGGGAAAGCGTAAATTGAAATTGCGAGCCGTCCTTTTGATATTTTTTGTCGTGATAATAACGTATTCTAATTCTTTGAGCGGCGACTTCATTTATGACGACGAATATTTCATCTTAAAGAACATAAATATAAGGAATTTAGCGAACGTACCGTCCTTTTTTTCAAACCGTTCGACAGTTGCATTCTCGGGACTGTCCGAAGAGGTCTACAGGCCGTTGACCACGCTGACCCTGGCCCTTAATTATTTTTTCGGAAAAGTCGACGTGTTCGGTTATCATCTGGTCAACATGCTTTTGCACGCTTTCAACGCGATACTTTTATTTTTATTCCTGTATATGTTATTTGATAATCTTACCCTTGCGCTTTTCGCGAGCCTCTTCTTTGCCTGTCATCCCGTCCAGACAGAAGCCGTCACATGGATATCGGGCCGCTCCAGCGTTCTATTTACATTCTTTTATCTTCTGGCCATTATATGCTATATCCGTTTCTTAAAAGGATCCGGAAAGAAATATTATTTATATTCCGCGATGCTCGCCATTCTCGCGGTATTTTCAAAAGAGATGGCATTTACCCTGCCCTTGATATTGCTGGCCTGCGACATACATTTTTTCAACAAAGATGGTTTAAGAAAAAAGATCTACAGGTCCATGCCTTTCTTCGCGATAGCCCTCTTTTATATTTTTTCAAGATCGGTGATCCTCGGGAGGGTCAGCCAGTGCTATTGGTGGGGAGGCAGTCCCTACTATACTTTCTTAAGCATGATAAGGGTTTTTGGCGATTATATAAAGTTACTGGTCTGGCCGAAAGACCTGTGCGCATTTTATCCGATCGATATCTCATGGTCGATAGCGGAAACGCGCGTCATGATCGCGCTTGGGCTATTGCTCATCATCGCCGCATCAATACCGTTCTTATTCCGGCGTTCCAGGGCGGCCTCTTTTGCGGTGATATGGTTTTTCGTAACGATGATCCCCGTGTCGAATATAATTCCCTTGAAAGCGCTCATGGCAGAGCGGTTCCTATATTTGCCGTCCATAGGTTTTTGCCTTCTCCTGGCCCTTGTGATAGAACGAATGGGCGCAATAAAATTAAAAGGTGTTATTAAGAACGGAAGCGCGATCGCATGCATTACAGCCACCGCCATCATTATCGCTTATGCGTCTAGAACGATCGCCAGGAATGAGGACTGGAGCAATACCGCCACAATAACCAGGTCGATAATCGCCGTCTCGCCCATGAACCCATGGGCCTATAGCGCTATGGCTACCGTATATCTGGCGAGCGGTAAGGGCGAAGGAGCGATCAACCCGCTTAAGAAGTCGATGGCGCTTTCAAAGGATTATCCCACTCCGCGCAGTTCGCTCGGCATCGTCTACACCAATTTAGGCAGATACGATGATGCGGTAAAGATGTTCAAGGAAGCACTTACCCTAAGGCCCGACGCTATCGAGACGATAAATTCCCTGGGAGTGGTGTATGCGAAGATGAGGAAATTTGACGATGCGGTAAAAGAATTTGAATTGTCGATAAAACTCGACCCCACTTATATGAACGCGTATCTGAACCTGGGAGCGGTATACGAGCGGCAGTCAAAGTTCGATAAGGCGATCGAACAATATAATATCATCGCCAATCGCACGAACAGCATCCAGGATATAATCGTATCGAATATACGGATCGGCGATGCTTATTTTCACATGGGCCGGAAAGAACAGGCCGACGGTTATTATAATAAAGCCCTTGATCTTTGCGGCAGGGGGCTGGAAGAGCTGAAGAAAGTCATCGAAGAGAGGCTCAAAGGCCACTTACCAAAAGCGCAGGACAGCGCCCTCCCCCTCGTCTAAAAAATCCTCTTTTTGTTTTTTCCTTTTGAAAAAATTGCCTGGCATTTAATGCCAGGCAATTTGGTGGAGGTGGCGAGAGTCGAACTCGCGTCCCTAAATATCACAACAAAAGCCTCTACATGTTTATCCTAATCTTTAATTTCCCCTTACAAACTTCAATAGGAGGAATTTTGTAAGAGTATCCCTTGAAAGTCTCGCCCGATCCGTCAAAGGAATACCGGATCAAGCCAGCCTGCTATCGTCGCCAATCTGATCCCGCAGGCTGTGATCAGTTGACGGGTTACCTTATAAAGGTAACGCGACCGATAGAGTCGGTCCTGGCACCACTTGCATGGTGTTCAGTAACGCATCTACCGTTGCTGGTATTTTAGTATCAGCATTTGATTTTTTGCCAGGTTTTTAAAGAGGCCTCCTAGCAACCTCTACATGCCACCTCTATCCTGCTTACTTAGGTCGAAACCTGTCACCCCCGAAATGTGAAAGAACTATTGCTTACTGCGCATTATCCGCTTAAGTTCACGGTCGGATTCCCGCTGATGAATAGCTTCCCGTTTGTCGTAGAGCTTCTTGCCCTTAGCAAGAGATATCTCCACTTTTGCGAGGCCGTTCTTGAAATAAACCTTTAAAGGGATAATGGCAAGTTTCTTCGCACTAGCTTCGTCGATCAGGCGCCTGATCTGATTTTTATGGAGAAGCAGCTTCCTGGGCCTTATGGGGTCCACATTAGCGATATTGCCGAACTCATAAGGCGCTATATGCATATTATACAGGAAAATCTCATTACCTTCAAGCCTGGCGAAGCTGTCCGAAAGACTAGCCTGGCCGGCCCTTAAGGACTTGACCTCCGTGCCTTTAAGCTGTATTCCGGCCTCAATACTCTCCAAAATCGAGTAATCGAACCGCGCTTTCCTGTTGGTAGCAACTATTTTATCGGTCATAGGTAACTTCTAAAATAGCATAGATTTATGGTAAAATCAAGCCGGTCGGTAGGGTGCGATTGACAGTTATGCCATTTTGAGGTATACTGACTAACTTAGTGCGGAAGTGGCGGAATTGGCAGACGCGTACGGCTCAGGACCGTATGCCGCAAGGCTTAAGGGTTCAACTCCCTTCTTCCGCACCAGTTGTTTGACAATGTTATCTATCATTATCTTATTATGAAAATCAACCCCAAATATTATAAGCTAATATTGATATTGACGCTATCGGTCTTTGCGCTTGCGGGATGCGCGACGCAAGGAGCGTATTTCAAGATAGACCCGATGCTGCAGAAGACTGCAGTGAATCTTGACGGCGTCCAGTATATGCCGCTTGCAAAAATATGCGATGCCTATGGGCTCGATTGCAGATGGGACTCGTTAGTCAAGACAGCCGTGATAGAGAAAAAAAATGCCCGCATAGTCGTTATGGCGGGCAGCTCGACGATACTTGTGAACGGCGAAGCCAGGCAGCTTGACAGGCCGGTGCAGTTATCCGGGGGCGCAATATTCGTTCCTGTCTCTTTTGTGAAAAAAGAAATAGGGCCTGTCGTTGGCGTAGCTATTGTGAGGGTAATGCCGAAACAGGAAGGGCCGAAAAAATTCACGATCAGGACGGTTGTCCTTGATCCCGGCCACGGCGGAAAAGATGCCGGCGCAACAGGCAGAAGATACCGTACAAAAGAAAAAGATGTGGCGCTCAAGCTTGCGCTGAAGATCAGAGAAATACTGGAGTCTAGCGGGATAAAGGTCATCATGACGCGCTCAGACGATACTTTTATACCGCTCGAGAGAAGGGCAGATATCGCGAATCGCAGTTCCGCGGACCTCTTTGTAAGCGTTCATATAAATGCTTCCCGTTCACGGTTGCTGAAAGGGTTCGAATGCTATTTTCTCTCTAATGCCACTGACGATAACGCCAGGGCGCTCGAGGCCTTTGAGAATTCTTCCCTGAAGCTCGGAGAAGGGGCTACCGCCGAGCATTCAACGCAGCTTGACAAGACGTTATGGGACATGACGCTTACCGAGAACAGGCTGGAGTCCGCTGAGATCGCGAACCATATATGCGATTCGGTCGAGCACAGTCTTGCCGTCGGGAACAGGGGTATAAGGTCGGCGAGATTCTATGTTCTCAAATACACCAACATACCGGCCGTCCTGGTCGAGACGGCTTACGTAAGCAATAGGTTCGAAGAATTAAAGCTTAGGGACCCGAGATTTTTAGATACGATGGCAGAAGCGGTCGCGGACGGAATATTGAAATATAAAAAGGACTACGAGAGGACGGAAGGTTACACAAATTTATGAGTGATCCGAGGCCCATAGGCGTATTCGATTCCGGGGTGGGAGGGCTTACCGTCGTAAACCAGATGCAGGATATCCTGCCGCAGGAAGACATTGTCTATTTCGGCGACACGGCGAGAGTCCCCTATGGGACGAAATCGAAAGAGACGATCACGAGATTTTCGGTAGAGAACGTAGAATTCCTGATGACGCATGATGTTAAGCTAGTCATTGTTGCCTGTAATACGGCCTCATCTCTTGGCCTTGAATTCCTGAAAAGGTGCTTCAAGGTCCCGATCATAGGCGTGATAGAACCCGGGGCGAAATGCGCGGTGAGCCGAACGCGTAATCGCCGTATCGGCGTTATAGGGACGAGCGCGACGATCGCATCAGGGGCTTACGAAAAAGCTATAAAGAAGATAAACCCGGGAAATTCTGTATTTACCGGTAGCTGCCCGCTTTTCGTCCCGCTCGTGGAAGAGGGATGGATAGACAACCCGGTAGCTTATACGATCGCCGGTATTTATCTTAAAAATTTAAAGGCGAAAAACATCGACACGCTTATCATGGGCTGCACCCATTATCCCATATTGCGCCGGGTGATCAAGGACGCGATTGGCCCTAAAGTCCTTTTGATAGATTCCGCCAGAGAAGTGGCAAAAGAAGCAAGGCTCGTCCTGGATTCCTGCGGCCTTTTCAACAGGATGTCCACAAAAGGCGAGCATCGGTTTTTCGTAAGCGACGAGCCGGGGAGATTCATAAAGATGGGCGAGAAGTTTTTAAAAAAGAAAATAAAATGCGTGAAGAGGGCGCTCTAGACCATGTTCGAAATAAAAGTAAGAACAAGTTTTAGCGCCGCGCACAACCTGAAGAATTATCGCGGGAAGTGCGAGCGCCTGCACGGCCACAACTGGACCGTCGAGGCTCTCTTTGGGTATAACTCGGTCGACAAAGACGGTATGGCCGTAGATTTCAAGATCGCCAAGAAGATACTAAAAGGGGCTATAGAAAAACTCGACCACTCGTACCTGAACGAATTAAAGATATTGAAAAAAATAAATCCGACCTCCGAAAATATAGCGCGGTTCATATATGACGGCGTAAAAAAGAAAAATAAGAACCTGATATCCATTTCTGTGTGGGAGAACGAAAGCTCCTGCGCAATATATTCCGAGTGATCAATATGCAGGGTGTAGGGTGAAAAAAATAGCGGTCGTGCTGTTATCGGGCGGACTTGATTCGGCCGTGGCCTTATATTCGGCCCTGAGAGAAGGCTATATTTGCCGCTGCCTCACTTTTGATTACGGCCAGAGGCACAAGAAAGAGATGTCCGCGGCAAAACGCCTTGCGGCTAAAACAGGGACGGAATTAAAAATAGTAAAATTAGATCTGCCATGGAAGGGTTCGAGTTTAGTGGACAAGACCATGGCGCTTCCCATGGATAGGAGCATAAGCGAAATAAGTTCGGCCATATCTTCTACGTATGTGCCGGCCAGAAATACGATATTTCTGGCTATCGCCGCATCTTTTGCGGAGACGATAGGGGCGGATTCGATATTCATCGGCGCGCATTTTGAGGATTCGAGCGGTTACCCGGACTGCCGCAAAGTTTATCTCGACGCCGTTAACGAGGTCGTGAAGCTCGGCACGAAGCGCGGGCTGGATGGAAAACTGAGATTGAAATTTCCCCTGATAGATAAGACCAAAAAAGACATCATAGGGCTGGGGGAGTCTTTAGGCGTACCTTTCGAATTCACCTGGTCGTGTTATAAAGGGGACAAGAGGCCGTGCATGAAATGCGACTCATGCATCCTTCGCGCAAAAGGATTTCGCGAAGCCGGGCTGCCCGACCCGTTATTGGATAAAAAATATGCATAACATAAAAGCGGAAATAACGGATATTTTCTCATCCATACAGGGTGAGGGGGTATTCCTGGGAGCTAAACAAATATTTGTCAGGTTCAGGCGGTGTAATCTTGCCTGTAACTTTTGTGACGAGATGTCCAATGCGCCGTATAAAGAATATACTTCGACGCAATTGATGAATGAGATATTGTCTATGAACAAGACGAGGGGGCCGCACCATTCGGTATCACTTACAGGAGGAGAGCCGCTTCTCTATCCGGAATTCCTGAAGATATTATTAAAACTCCTTGAGGATGAAAACCTAAAATCATATCTTGAAACGAACGGTACGCTTCCCGGCGAGCTTTCCTCGGTGATAGATCTTGTCGATATAATAGCTATGGATTTTAAGCTGCCTTCATCGACCGGAGGTAAAGATATGTGGAAGGAACATCTTGAATTCCTGAAAATAGCCGCGCAGAAAAAGGTATTTGTAAAAGCGGTCGTCACTGCGGACACAACGGAGCAGGATATGGAAAAAGCAGCCGACATTATAAAGAAAGTGAATGCGAAGATACCTTTTATATTGCAGCCTGCTACTCCGGTAAAGACTTACGATAAGATCGTCGATACGGAAAAGTTGATCAAATTTCTGGACGTATGGCCGCGTCACAATCTTGAAAACATAAGGATCATACCGCAGATGCACAAGGTATTGAACGTAAAGTGAGGTGGGGAGTATGAAAAAAAACTCTTATGAAGGACTGCAGGATAGGATCAGGCAGCTTAAGACCCCGAAGATAGCAGTTTGGAAAAACCGGTATCCGGATAAGGATTACGTAATAAAGATAGAGATCCCGGAGTTTACCTGCATATGTCCGAAGACGGGATTGCCGGATTTTGCGAACATAACGATAAAATATATCCCGGACAAATCATGCGTGGAGCTGAAGTCGTTTAAATATTATACGATATTCTACCGCGGCGTCGGCATATTCAACGAGAACGTCGTCAATAAGATGCTTGACGATATCGCGGATAGCTGCCAGCCGAGATGGATGGAGATAACCGGAGAATTTAACGCCAGAGGCGGAATAAAAACGACGGTCAGGTCCGAATATAAAAGAGATAACAGGCCATGCGAGAGATAGATGTTTCGAAAATAAAAGATGCGGTGACAGAGCTAAGCCTGAAAGCTAACTTTGAGCTTAGAAAAGATATATTAAAAGCTCTGAAGGCCGGCGTGAAAAAAGAGACGAACGTACGCGCCAGGAATATTCTCAAGTCGGTCATAGAGAATGCGAAACTGGCAAAGGCCAGGCGTATTGCGATATGCCAGGACACCGGCATGGCGGTCGTGCATCTTGAAATAGGCCAGGAAGTGGCGTTATGCGGCGGCAGCCTGAAAGACGCGGTAAATGCCGGCGTCGAGGAAGCGTATCGTAAAGGATGTCTTAGAAAATCCGTGGTCGGGCATCCTCTGTTGCGTAATAACACCGGGACCAACACCCCAGCCATGACATTTATCGATATAGTCGAAGGCGACAGGTTGAAAATAACCGTTTCTCCGAAAGGTTTCGGCAGCGAGAACAAAAGCATGATAAAGATGTTCAGGCCGACCGACAGCGTCGAAGAGATAAAGAGATTTGTAATAGAAGTAGCTTTGAAGGCCGGGCCGGACGCCTGTCCGCCTTTTGTCCTGGGCGTTGGGATCGG
The DNA here is from genome assembly GCA_003142795.1 of Candidatus Omnitrophota bacterium. GTDB lineage: Bacteria > Omnitrophota > Gorgyraeia > 2-01-FULL-45-10 > 2-01-FULL-45-10 > FEN-1320. The sequence continues at coordinate 15,889 of PLNN01000014.1, read as the reverse complement.
CGGAACTTTCGAGCAATGCGCATATTTAGCGAAGAAGGCCCTGATGAGGCCGATAGATGAACGTAGCCCAGATAAGCATATAGCAAGGCTTGAGAGAGAATTGTTAAAAGAACTCAACTCTCTCGGGATAGGGCCTATGGGGCTCGGCGGTAAGACAACGGCGCTTGGCGTGAACATAATCGAAGCGCCTACGCATATAGCCGCCCTGCCTGTAGCCGTTAATGTAAGCTGTCATGCGACAAGAAGCGCAGAAAAGACGCTATAATGGAAATGAATATCCGTACGCCGATCACAAAAGAAATTATTAAAAAATTAAAAGCAGGCGACGAAGTACTTTTAAGCGGTGTTATCTTTACCGCAAGAGACGCGGCGCATAAGAAATTCCATGATCTGTTGCAAAGAGGTAAACATGTTCCCCTCAACCTGAAAGACGCGGTGATATATTACGCAGGACCTACGCCGCCGGCTCCCGGTAAAGCAATAGGCTCATGCGGGCCGACCACGAGTTCGAGGATGGATGCATTTACGCCTGAACTTTTGAAATTGGGCCTCGGCGGCATGATAGGAAAAGGGGATAGATCGGGAGCGGTGATAAAGGCGATGAAAAAATATTGCGCCGTATATTTTTTGGCGCCGGGTGGATTGGGGGCGCTTCTTTCGACGAAGGTCAAGTCCGCGAAAGCGATACTTTTTAAAGAACTCGGGCCGGAGGCAGTCTACAAGCTCGAGGTCAAAGATTTTCCTCTCATAGTAGGAATAGACTCGAAAGGACATAACGTTTATGACACGGTCAAGCGGAAGAAAGAATAGCGAATTAAGAAAAATAAAGATAACCAGAGATTACATGAAGTACGCGGAGGGGTCTTGCCTCGTGGAATTCGGCGAGACTAAAGTAATTACGACCGCGACTATCGAAGAGACCGTCCCGCCTTTTTTAAGAGGCAAAGGGACCGGATGGGTAAGCGCCGAGTACGGGATGATACCGCGTTCGTGCAAGACGCGCGTCCAGCGCGAAGCCTCCAAGGGTAAGCTCGGAGGCAGGACCCACGAGATACAACGCCTGATCGGCAGGTCAATGAGAACGGTTGTCGACATGAAAAAAATAGGCGAGCGGACTATCTGGATAGACTGTGACGTGATTCAGGCCGACGGCGGCACGAGATGCGCCAGCATTACGGGATCGTTCATATCGCTCGTCCTGGCCTTGGAAAAGATGCGTAAAGACGGACTATTCACGGCGCTGCCGGTTTCCGATTACGTTGCCGCGGTCAGCGTCGGGATAATAGATTCTAAGCCGATGCTCGACCTGGATTATAGCGAAGATTCCACCGCGGAAGTCGACATGAATGTCATTATGACAGGCGACGGCCGATATATAGAGGTCCAGGGCACTGCCGAGAGGGAGCCTTTCAAAAAAGAGGAGATGGATAAATTGCTCGCGCTAGCCGAAAAAGGGATAGCGGAGATCGTCGGCATGCAGAAGAAAGGGCTCAAGGGCATTGCGGAGCTATGAAGACGATGACAGAACTCGTAATAGCGACCAAGAACCCTAAGAAGCTGCACGAGCTTCAGAGATATTTAAAGGCCGTAAGGGCAAAGTGCGTTTCTTTGAAAGAGTTCACTGGCGTTCCGAGGATAGTCGAGAACGGCCGCACGTTCAAAGAGAATGCGGTTAAGAAAGCGGTGATAATATCCAGATTCACAAAAATGCTCGCCCTGGCAGACGATTCGGGGCTTGTCGTCAAGGCTATCGGAGGAGAGCCGGGTGTCCGGTCATCGCGGTTCGCCGGGCCCGGAAAGAGCGATAAAGCTAATAACCGCAAGTTGCTGGATCTATTGAAAGACGTTCCGTTAAATAAGCGGCAGGCGAAATTCGCGTGCGCCGTAGTGATAGCCTATAATGGGCATGTTGTAAAGATCATCGAAGAAGAATGCATTGGGCTCATAGCTTTTGAGGCAAGAGGGAAGTACGGTTTTGGGTATGATCCCATCTTCCTCATTCCAAAATATAAAAAGACTTTCGGCGAACTCGGCCTGAAAGTCAAAGACAGGATGAGCCACCGCTCGAAGGCGATGGCAAGAGCGCGGAATTTTTTGCGAAGCTATTTGTAATGTCAAATTTAGGTATATTTGATAAAATATGCATTATGTCTATCTTCTAAAAAGTAAACGGTACGATTTTGTATATATAGGCAGTACTCATGATCTCAGAAATCGGGTAAGTGAGCACAATGAGGGCAAGAATCAATCGACAAAATTTTATGTGCCCCTTAAATTAGTTTATTACGAAGCATATCTAAATAAACATGATGCCGAAGCGCGTGAATATAAGCTGAAGCATCATGGTAGTGTTATCGGGCATTTGAAGAAACGATTGGCGGGTAGTCTGTCAGAAGGATAATAAGGGGCGTAGCCCCGCCCTTTNNAAACCGTTTTCAATCAAAAGGGCGGGGCGTAGCGCAGCTGGCTAGCGCGCTTGGTTTGGGACCAAGAAGTCGACAGTTCGAATCTGTCCGCCCCGACCATTCTATTATTTTTCATGTCCCTGTAGCTTCCCGCCCGGAGATAGACAGGGGGCGGGACCCCGCCCCGAGTAAGACAGATGGCGGGGCAGTTGGATGAAGTATAGTGAGTTATTTTGAAAAAAAAGATTGCAGAACATATTTTTTGTAAAACGTCCCTGTAGCTCAGTTGGATAGAGCATCTGCCTTCTAAGCAGAGGGTCGCCTGTTCGAATCAGGCCAGGGACGCCAGTTTAAAAAAAACAAGGAGCGCTTTCTATGCAAAAACGCTTCATATTACCGTTTATTATTTTCCTGTCCGCCGCTTTTGTAAACCTGTCCTTTTCCCAGACCACCGATCGATCACCCGCAAATCAACAAGATAAACCCGCGAATGCCGCCGATATACAGAATGCCTTTGAAAAGGCGATGAAGCAGCTTGCCGCCGAAAAAGAAAAAGAAGACGTGAAGACGCTTGAAATGCTCAAAGAGAAGATGTCCGCCTCATCCAAGGCATGGATAGCTGAAACGGAAAAGAAGCGGGAAGGTCTTCTGAATAAATATGTGGACCAGAACTGGGAGGCGCTCAACCCATTCGGCGATCCCGCGCATTATAACTATATTCTCAGGGATTTTGCATATGAGGTGGGCGGCGGGGACATAGTTAAAACCGACTCCTTGATCACGCCTTACAAAGGATATATAGAGCTTATCGAAAAACTGTATGTCGAACGATATCATACGCCGGATGCTTCGGATCCATCGATTTTTTTCTATACGATGACCACTCTCATGAAGGTAAATTTCGAATACAGGGAAAACGGGTTTGTCTTCACGAACATCCAGAACTTACAATCCCGTCTTGACCAGGGGTGGCCCAAAGAGATCATCTATCTAAGGAATAAATACGGCGAGAAGTTCAGGCCGGTAGGCCCTTGACAATACGTATTGTACATGTTATACTTATTGTAATAACAATAAGTATAATAACATGACTAAACTAAAAAATACGAAAGATCCTAACTTGATATCCGCAGTAGAGCTTGTCAGCGAATTCCACGTCTCATACCAGACTATCAATCATTATACCAATCTTGGCCTTCTTGAAAGCGTGAGCAGGGTGGGATTGAAAAGATTCTATAATAAAGCTGACGTAAAGAGCAGGCTCGATACCATAAAAGAACTTCAGAGCAAAGGATACACTTTGCGCCTGATATCTGATATAATCAAATCGAACGGTGTTATATCGTTCAATAACGGCTTAAATAAAAAATGAGCTATTATAAAATATTGGGGTTAGATAAAGAGCCTTTTTCAACCAGTCCTGACCCGGCATTTTTTTACGAGTCGAAGGAACACCACGCAGCATTGATGCGCCTTATGATAGAGATACGCCTGAAACGGGGATTAAGCGTCATATTGGGCGATGTAGGCATAGGCAAGACAACACTTTCACGCAAACTATTCCACATGCTCAAAGAACGCACCGATATCATATTCCACATGATACTCGATCCGAACTACGAGAGCGAAGAACTCTTTCTTGAATCGCTTGTCAGGACATTCAATATAAAGACGCAGTCCCCGGATCCTTCCATCCTCGATCATAAAGAGGCGATCAAGAAATACCTTTTTGAGAAAGGCGTCGAAGAGGATAAAACGGTGGTGCTTTTGATAGATGAGGCGCAGAAGCTGAATTCTGTTTCCCTGGAGACGCTGAGAGTACTGTTAAATTACGAGACCAATGAATATAAGCTGCTTCAGCTCGTTCTCATGGGCCAGATGGAATTGGTCCCGAAGCTAAAACAGATGAAAAACCTGTGCGATCGCATAAGCCTGAAATACGTGATCAATCCGCTCGATGAAAGAGAGATGAGGGAGATGATAAGTTTCAGGCTTAAGGCAGCCGGTTATAGTTCGAGCGTGGACTTTTTCACCAGAGATGCCATTGACGAGATCTACAGGCATACTCAGGGCTATCCCAGGAGGATAGCGATGTTGTGCCATAACGTCCTGAAGACGCTTGTCATGGAAAAGAAATTCATAGCCGACGGCGCGCTCATACGGGATCTCGCATCGCGGGACGCGATAGTGGGCGTTTAGATATGGAGAAAGACAAGATAACCCCGGAAGAGCAGTTGTTGAAAGTGATCGAGAACCCGGGATTGGCGCAAAAAAGAAAGATAACTAAAGAAGAAGTGACGGTAAAGCTCAATGGACTGCTCGCGCGTTTCAAAAGCTTTCGTTTCGATAAGGACATCGTCAAGCGCATCGATGTGCAGACGGTCAATAAAGTGATAGCCGGCATATGCGCGGTGATCACGCTCTTTTTAATATACGAATTCGCGCATAATAAGATATATCTTGCAAGAAGGTTCAATAATATAGTAGCACCTCCGGCCGAGGCCGTATCCGCCAGGGAGCAGGCGATGGCTATAAATGTAAAGCTGGAAGATGTCTTAACACAGGCGAGAAAGCATAATATTTTTACGCTGCTGCCGTCGAAAGACGCCGCTATGCAAGGCCCGGGCATCGGCGGGCCGGCGGAGTTGAGGCTTGTCGGTGTGTTGTGGTCGGATCATCCTCAGGCGATGATCGAAAATACGAAAGAGCAAAAGACGTATTTTGTAAGCGCGGGAGATAAGGTAGGGGTCGTTACCGTAAAATCTATTTTGCAGAACAAGGTTATACTTACTAAAGATTCCGAAGAGTGGGAGCTGAGATGAGAAGAACGCAGCTGTATACGGCCGTATTTTGCGTAGCCCTGTTCCTTATTGCCGGGGTCGCGCCTTCTACTATAATATTAGCCCAGGATAAACAGGCAGCGCAGCCTACACCGGAAAAGCCGCTTGTCTCTTCTGCGCCTCTAGGCAGGCCGGGACAGCCGGGAGAATTTCGCCGCGGAGGGCCGGGTTTGCAGCAGCCCCAAATGCCATCGCAGCCGCCGGAGACGCCGCCGATGCCGGCCCAGAGCTACGGCCCTTCGGATCCAGATGAGGTTGCCAAGGCGGAAAATGTCTTAGATGTAAAATCGGACAAGATATCACTCGATCTGAAGGGCATAGATGTCCTGGAGCTATTGAGGATCCTTTCCATGAAGATGGGCGTGACTATCGTCCCATCTAAGAGCGTCGTCGGGAGAGTCAATATATTCCTGAACAACGTTAGTTTTAAAGATGCTTTCGATATAGTATTGATAAGCCAGGACCTCGCTGCCGAAAAGAAGGGTAATATAATCAATGTAATGACAGCCGGCGAATATGAAAAGACCTACGGCAAGAAATATAACGAACAGCGCGTGGTCAGAACCCTGAAACTGACATATGCCAAGCCTTCCACCGTATTCAACGTCCTGGGGCAGATAAAATCCGACATAGGCAAGATCATAGTCGATGAATCGACCGGCACCATTATCCTCATAGATATACCATCCAAGGTCGAACTTATGAAGGATACGATAAAAGAGCTCGACCAGCCGCTCAGCACCGAAGTATTCGATATAAAGTACGCCAAATCGGCCGATATAAAATCCCAACTTGCGAGCGTCATCACTACGGGGCCCGGTGAACTTTTCGTGGATGAAAGATCCGGTAAAGTAGCTGTTTCCGACCTCCCGGATAAGATGACAAAGATAAAGAAGATCCTCAGGGCTTTTGACAGCGCGCCGCAGCAGGTATTCATAGAGGCCGAGATCGTTGAGCTTACACTGAATAGAGATTTTGAGCGCGGCATTGATTGGCAAAAAATATTGAGTGATGAGCAATGGCTCAAATGGCTGAAGATGGCAGGAGGCATGACTCTAACGGGTTCTTTCGCCAATCCCGCTGTCGTTCTCACAGCCGCGTCTCAGACAATAAATGTCGGATCATTGTCGTCAAAAGACCATTTCAATGCCGTGATCACCCTTCTCCAGACTTATGGAACTACCAAGATCCTGTCACGGCCCAGGATAGCTGCGATCAATAATCAGGAAGCCAAGGTTATGGTCGGGACCAGGCAGGCGTATGTTACCGCTGCCCAAAGCCAGGGGCAGACTACCTNNCACGTCGGAGAGCATACAGTTCATAGATGTAGGCGTTAAGTTAAACGTTGTCCCGAGCATCAATACGGACGGTTATGTTACGATGAAGATAAAGCCTGAGATAAGCTCGGTCTCTTCTACTCTCACGACAAAAGCCGGAAGCGTCGTTCCTATAGTCTCTACTTCGGAAGCGGAAACTATAGTTAAAGTAAAGAACGGGACAATGATAATGATAGCGGGCCTGATGAAAGAAGAGAAAGACGATACCGTCCAGGGCCTGCCGTTTTTAGCGAAAATACCGTGGATAGGCGCCGCGTTCTCAAATCGCAGCGCAAAGACAACAAAGACGGAGTTGATAGTATTTATGACGCCTTACATCATATCCGGCGATGCGATAATTCCCGGAACTGAGCCGGAGCTGAGCGTCCCTGCCGATCTAGTCGATGATTCGCTTGCGAAGTCCATAATACAGAGAAAGATAGATAAGATAAATCCTGAAGGGGTGAAGGCCGATCCAGGGGGCAAGGCGGGGAACATGCCTTCATCTCAGGATGCGCCCGCGGCCGGTATAGAAGAGAAGATGAAGGGTTTGAAAAAATATTAAGGTAAAGGCTTTGTCCTATGCATAAAAAGATTATTTTTATAATGGGGATGATCACGGCGCTTTTTATTATTTACAGTATCTCGGCGCCGAGAGACCTCTATTCGCAGCAAGGCCTTTCCCCGAAAGGGATAAAGGCATTCCGGGACGAGTCCGCGAAAGCCGATGTCCCGGATCCGGAGGCCGCAAGCCTTTCCCAGAGCGTTCCCAGGGCGAAAAATTATGACGTGCTCTTAGCTGAAATCGAAAAAATAAAAAAGCAAAATGAAACCCTGCGGAAAGAGCTCGAAGATACAAGGGCCGCGAAGATCCCGTCAGGAGCAAAGACCCCGGGAAGATCTGCAAAGCGCGCGGATGCTTCAAAGGGCGAAAGGCCGGTCCTAATAACGAAAAATAAAGAACTGGAAGCCCGGTTCAATGAGTCTATTGCCAAGGCCCGGAAGGATAGCTCGAAGCTATATTTTGAATTGGGTAATGTTTATACCAGATCAAGACTTTATAAAAATGCGATAGACGCGTATCTCCTGGCGCTTGAGTCGGATCCTAAATGCGCAGAGGCTCATTATAACCTGGGACTTCTGTATCAGCGATATCAGGGTGACACGAAGAAAGCGGCTATGCACTTAAAGAAATATATCAATTCCAATCCTCCTCCGGACAGGAAAAAAGAGGCCGCGTATTTGTTGGGGATGATAAATTCCGGACGAGAATGGGTTAACGTATACTATTAAAGGATATCAAATGCCTGATGGCGCAAGATCAAAGATATTTATAGTACTAGCTATAGTCATATTTTTAGGATTACTGGGCGGCCTCGTTTCCTTAATGTCCAATAACAGCGCTCTGAACCGGGAACTTGCCAAGGCAAAAAATATGGCCAAGAAGCTGGAGTCCGATATAACGGTAATCAATAAAGAAAAAGAAGGCTTTGCGCAGGAGCAGGAGAAGCTTCAGGCGGACGCTACTTCGTATCTGGCTATCAACACCAGGGTTACGCAGGAAAAAGAGAAATTACAGGAAGCTCTGAAGGATGCCAAAAAGACCCTTCAAGCAAAAGAAGATAATCTGGAGAGGATGAGGATAAGCCTGCAAAATGTCGAACGAGATGCGCGGGCGTTGAAAGGCACAGGCGCGGGCGGCAAACTGGAAACCGATGTAAAGAGATTAGAGAAGAAGATAACGGAATTAGAGAAGGGGTCGGTAAAGGATAAGGCCACCTTTTATTATAATCTGGGCGTAGCGTACACGCAGGCCAAATATTATGATGAGGCGCTGGATTCTTATGAGAGATCGCTGAAACTGGATAATTCAAACGCAGAGGCCCATTATAACCTCGCCCTTATTTACAAGAGCGTGAAGGGAGACCCTGATAAGGCCATAGAGCATTATCGCGCCTATCTACGGCTCAAGCCCGATGCTCCTGACAAAGAAGAGGTTGAAGCGCTTATAAGTAATATGAGATAAAATGAAACTCATTGCTATATCGGTAGTTCTGATGATAGCGGCGCTGTCAGTAATAAGCGCCGTCCTCGTTTTTTAACGGCATAGGCTCGCGCGAAAAAGTTTAAAAGGACCTGATAAATGGCGAAAATAGGGAGCCTGTTAATATCGAAAGGCTACATAACCCCGGAACAGCTCGACATTGCCCTGAAAGAAGCGCACAAGACCGATGAGATCATAGGCAAGACCCTGCTGCGCCTTAAACTTGTGACGCAGGAGCAGCTGTTAGAAGCGCTCTCCGAACAGCTGGGACTTAAATTCTATCCTAATCTGAAAGACATCTACGTCGCCCCTGAAGTGATAAGTGCCATTCCGGTGAAATTCGTCCTGCATTATAAATTCATGCCGCTCAAGATCAAAGACAAAGTTCTTACGATCGCCATCTCAAACCCGTGGGAGGTATGGCCGGCGGAAGACCTGAAACTGCACTACGGCTATGATGTCGAAAGGGTGCTTGCTCCCGATGAAGAGATAATGGCCTTGATCAAGAAATATTATGGCATGGGAGCCGATACGGTCGATAAGATAATAGCGCAGGACGCGACCGTCGTTACGCAGAAGGCGAAACGCGAAGATATCGAGGACCTGGAGAAGGGCGCGCAGGACGTGTCCGTCATACAGCTCGTTAACCAGGTATTATCCGAGGCCGTGACGTCGCGCGCCACGGACGTGCATATCGAACAGTACCGCGATACCGTGAAGATCAGATACCGGATAGACGGCCTTCTCTATGACGTTCCGATGCCGGAACAGATAAAATATCTATACCAGGCGATAATCTCGAGGGTGAAGATAATATCGAATCTCGACGTGGTCGAAAGGCGCCTGCCGCAGGACGGGCGGGCCATAATAAAGATAGAAGATAAGCAGGTCGATCTGAGGATCTCGATAATACCATCCCTCTACGGAGAGAACGTCGTAATAAGGATATTGCCGGTCCATCTTCTTTTCAGATTAGAGAATTTGGGCCTGAGCCCCGAAGACATGAAGAAGATAGGGGAGATCATAGAGAAACCGCATGGCATCATATTCCTCACCGGCCCGACGGGCAGCGGAAAGACCACAACGCTTTACACATGCCTGACGAAGCTCAACAAAGAAGACGTCAAGATAATAACCATCGAGGATCCTATCGAATACGAGATCAAGGGCATCATGCAGATACAGATAAAACCCGAGATCGGATTTACTTTCGCAAACGCGCTGCGGAGCATCCTTCGCCACGATCCGGATATAATGATGGTCGGAGAGGTGAGGGATCTTGAGACGGCGGAGCTTGCGATACAGACAGCGCTCACAGGCCACCTCATATTTTCATCGCTTCACACTAATGATGCCGCGAGCGGCGCGACGCGCCTTCTCGATATAGGCATCGAGCCGTATCTTATAGCTTCCTCTGTCAATGCTTTCATCTCGCAGAGGCTTGTCAGGCTCATATGCCCGGACTGCAAAGAGGAGAGGGTGAACAAGGAAGGCCTGCCGGGCTATTTCAGACACGTGAAACTTTATCATGGAAGAGGCTGCGAGAAGTGCAAAATGATCGGCTATCGGGACAGGATAGCGATATACGAGATACTTGTGATCGACGATGATATAAGAGAGCTCATAATAAACAAGGCCACGGCATCCCAGATCGAGAAGAGAGCCAAGGAGAAAGGCTTCAAGACGCTGCTCGATTCGGGGATAGAGAAGATAAAGGCCGGGCTCACGACGCCGGAAGAGGTCCTGAGAGTAGTGGAGCTTGTTGATTAATGCCAAATTTCAGCTACAAAGCCAAGAAGGGGGTGGACGAAACTCTCGAAGGCGTGATCGAAGCGGAAAACCAGGAAAGTGCCATAAATAAATTGACCGCCCAGGGACTATTTCCTTTTTCGATCGTGGAATTGCCCGCGGCAGCCGCGTCCGCCGGGGCTGGCATTAAAAATATAGCTAAACAGAAGATCGCGTTTAAATTCGGAAAAACGATATCTTCCAAAGATATGCTGATATTTACGCAGAAATTGACGACGCTGGTCCGCGCTAAGCTCGAGCTCCTGGCCAGCCTAAAGATACTTTACGAGCAGACCGAAAACCCCCGCCTTAAGGATATAATACTCCAGCTATACAATCTTACGAAAGAAGGGAAACCATTCTCCGAGTCCTTGCGCTCTTTTCCCGCCGTCTTTTCGCCGCTATTCATGAACATGATAGCTGCCGGCGAGGCGAGCGGGCATCTCGACAGCTCGCTTGACCAGATATCGGATTTTATGTATCAGGAAGAGAGCCTGAAGAACAAGGTCCTCGTCGCCCTGGCTTATCCGGCCCTGCTATTATCCGTGGGAGCGGTGAGCATATTTGTCCTAATAAATTTTGTTGTCCCGCGCCTCAAGCCTATCTTCATGGGCCTGGGGAAGGACCTGCCCGTTATTACGAAGATCGTATTGAGCATAAGCGAGCTTTCGCACAGCACCTGGATGTGGATACTCGGCGCGATCATTGCTGTGATCGCTGTAGCGCGGCTTCAGAAGGGAAGCGCCTTCTTTAAAAATGCTTCATTATTTTTAAAAACTCATCTGCCGATAGTAAAAAGGATAAGGCAGAACCAGGAATTGACCCATTTCGCGAGGTCGCTTGAGCTCCTGCTGAACGGGGGCGTTACCGCACTAAGGGCGCTGGAGCTTGCTTCTCCGACGGTGGACGACCCGAAGCTTAAGAAAGAGTTGGCCGTTGCCTGCGGCAAGGTCGCCTCCGGTGAAAAGTTGTCCAAAAGCCTCGAAGATTCCACCAGTCTTCCGGTATTTTTTGTAAAGATGTTAGCCGTCGGTGAGGAATCCGGAAGATTAAATGAAATATTGGACGGGATATCGAAGTCTTATGTCCAGCAGATAGAATCGGATATCGGGCTTATAAGTTCTTTGCTGGAACCGGTCCTTATCCTGGGGCTTGGCCTTGTGCTCGGCACGATAGTATTGTCGATACTTTTACCGACCTTCCAGGTGACGCAGCTTGTTCATTAGAATTTTTCAGGAGTTTAAAGAATGAAACCGTCTTTGGGAATAGAAATAACTGAAAGATATCTTAAGCTTGTAGCCGCCAGGCCCTCTGTTACGAAAGGGTCCGTAGCGCTGGAGTTCGCCTCCGAATCCATCGTTGATCTGTCCAACGACCAGATCATTAAGAAGATATCCGCATTCCTTCATAGGACAAAGCTCAAATCTGCGTTAACCACCATCTGTATTCCCAGGAACATGCTCACCGTGAAGACACTGCAGCTGCCGACCCGCGACCCGAAGGAGAGCGAACAGATGATCGATCTGCATCTGGGGAGGCTCGTGCCGTATAAAAAAGAAGAGATACTTTTCGGCCACCGCTTTCTTAGCGTTAACGCTACTGGATACGCGACCGAGATGCTCGCTATCGTGCGCAGGGATACGATACGGAGGCTTTGTAATATCGTCGAAGGCTCGGGACTGGCCGTCGACAGGATGATATTAAGTTCGCACGGTGCGTGGCAATGGCTTTTAAACAATTTTAGATCGGAGATAAATGACAAAGATCTTTATGTGCTGCTCGATGTCGACCATTCATTCATAGATCTTATTATTTTCAGCGCCGAGCAGCTGCTCTTCAGCCGCACCATTGCTATAGGGCCGGCCAAGGCAGGCCCGGTCGCGCCCGACATGCCGAAACTTATAAATGAAATAAAACAGTCACTGATAGTGTTTTACAACGAAGAGCTCCATAAAAGACCGGTAGGCATCTTTATAGGCGGCGCTGTTGTCGCCGGCCTCCGGGAAAAGATCGAGGGAGAATTCAATCTGCCGGTAAAGAATGTTCCGACGCCATATTCAAAGTATGCATCGGAAGGCCGCGGCCTTGAGCTAGCTCGCGATATTTCGCTTGATGCCGTTTCGGAATTGGTCCTGCATGATAACCCTAACAGGATATCGTTCGTATTGCCTGAAGCGCAGATCAAGCGGACGCTGAAGGAAAGATCAAGAAAGATGCTGATCCTGGGAACGCTCCTGATATATTTTTTCAGCGCCATAATGGCGTTTTTTGTGATCAGGCTGCTGGTCAAACAATCTTATTTAAACTCTTTAAACGCTCAAAGCGCGGCTATTGAAGAATCCGTCGGCGTTATGATAGGCCAGGTAAAAAAGATAGAATTCATAAAAGATTTTTTATATCTTAGAAAAGAGCCGCTGGCGCTGTTACAGGAGCTGCAGAAAATAACGCCTCAGAAGGTCGCTGTCAATTATATCGGTATCGACACCGCTTACAATATGACGCTCAGGGGCGAAGGCGCCGAGCTTTCGAATGTCTTCGATTTTACAACGATCCTGGAAAGATCGCCCTATTTTGAGAACGTCGTTACGAAGAGGACGCGCACCAAGCGCGTGAAAGACAGGGAAGTTACGGATTTTGAGATAACGCTTAATTCCAGCATCAAATAGACAAAGGTCCCGCAATGGAAAAAAGTACAAAGTTTAATCTTAACACAAGGACCAGGATATTGGTTTATGCGGCCGCTGCCGTCATATTTATATTTCTATCCGAAAAGTTCTTTTTCTCGAACCTGGGAGCAAGAATAAAAAATATCGACAGACAGATAAAACTGAAAGAAGTCGAGCTGAAGTCCGGCGTCAGTATCCAGAATAAAAAAGAAGATATAATGACGGACTTCCAGACATTTAAAGGCTACCTTAATGAAAATAGCATGTCCGACGCCGATCTGGAGGCCGGTTTTTTGAAAGAGATGGAAAAAATTGCGCAGAAAAGCAAGGTGTCTATAGTCAGCCTCACTCCGGGCGATAAGAAAAGCGGGATCGGCGGCAATGAAGTATTTTACGCCGATGCAAGAATAGAGGCGACGCTCGATCAATTCTATTCTTTCTTATATGAGATCCAGTCCAGTAAGCTTCTTATAAAAATAGAAAGGATGAGTATAAGCGTTAAGGATGAAAACGCCTCAGCCTTGCGTGCAGATGCGACGATAAGCATGACGGTGCTTTAGGTATGCCTCCGACCATTCCAAAAAAAGGCTTTACCCTGATAGAGTTGGTAATGGCGGTGTCTATATTGTCTATCGGTGTAGTCCTTGTCCTCCGCTCATTCCTCTCGTCGTCAGGCGCGCTTAATGTGATAGGCGACAGGCTGTCCGCGATCGAGATACTTGAAGGGAAGGTGTCCGCACTGAAAGAGGACGCCTCCGCGGGAGCGCTGAAAGAGGCTAATACCAACGATCGGGTAGATCTAAATAACCGTAAAGCATCTTACAGCCTGCATATAAGCAAATTAAATCCTGACGATAAGGAAACTAATATAGAGGAAGTGCGGCTCGGCCTCAGCTGGCAGGAAGATAATAAAGGACAGGAAGAGATACTTGCCACATATATTGAAAATAAAAAGACCGCCTCGTAGGACGGCCTTTACGCTCATAGAGCTTGTGGTGGCAGCGACCATATTTTCTTTTGTCGCCGCGGCTATCGGCGCGAGCCTCTATTCCGGCATCAAGATATGGAATAGGGCTAAGAATGTTGATTTCGCGAAGGCCAATTTTCTCCTAGATCTCGACCTGATGGTGCAGGAATTATACCAGTGCGTCGATATTGCGCAGATAGGCTTCGAAGGCAAGGCGCAGGAATTCTCGTTTCCCTTCGTGTCCGGGAATTCCGTAGTCAAGATCATCTACAAATTTAACCCGGCCGATAAAATCCTCTATAAAAGCAAGATAGACCTGAAGCAAATATTGGCCGACAAGGATGACAAGGGCAAAGTTTATCCAAGTGAGAAATTTTTATCGGTCGACGATATTTCAATCGCTTATTTTTCTTACGATAAAGAAAAAAAGAAATATGTCGAACAGGATGCCTGGACAAAAGACAAAGGAATATTTGGCGCCTTAGAGCTGCGCGTCACATTCAAAAATGAAAAATTCACAAAAAAAATATTCATCCCGATATCTTAATAATTCCGGGAGTGTCCTGATAATAACGATCTGGATACTGGTATTTTTTTCGATCCTGAGCGCGGGGCTGTATTCCATCACGTCGGCATATATATCGATATTCCGGCGCCTGGAGGACAGGATAGTGAGCCGGTATCTCATGGAGGGGGCCTGCGTCGATGCCAGGATGCAGATAAAGAATGATAAAACTACATATGATACCCTTAATGAATTAAGGAAAGAGAAGGAGCAGGAACTCGGTAACGGAACATTTATCTATAAGCTGGTGGACGAGGAAAGTAAGGTCAATATTAATACCGCAACGAGAGATATGCTGATGCGCCTCGATGGCATAGATGACGACACGGCGGATAAGATACTCGCTTCCGAACTGAAGCCTTTTAAATTAAAAGAAGAGCTTTTGCTGGTGGAAGGGGTGACGGAGGAAAAATTTAACAAATTCAAAAACTACATCACAGTATATACTAAAAACGGTGTGAATATAAATACCGCACCACCCGAAGTAATGCAGATACTTGGAATGTCGGATACCCTGATCCGCGCCATACAGGAATTCCGCGCCGGGCCGGACGGGAAAGAGGGCACGGAAGACGACCAGGCCTTCAAAACTACCGGCGAGATCACGACTGATATCCGGGACCTCATATCATTTTCCGCGGATGATGAGGCCGTCATCATCCAGCTTGTAAGCCAGGGGCGGCTGATCGTCAATTCCGAGAATTTTACTGTCGATTGCGAAACAAAAATTTTGAGTAGAAAAGCGGGAAAATATGCTATAGTAATAGACAAAGACAAGATCAAGGAATGGCGGGAATTTTAGAAGGAGAGATAGCATGGCCCATAAACGATCCGGTCTATCGGCAAAAGGTTTCACGTTGGTCGAATTGATGCTCGTTGTTATTATAATCAGCGTCCTGGTCGCGATGATGGTGCCGCGTATCGCCGGAAGAAGTGAGGAGGCGCGTATTGCCGTTGCCAGAGCAGACATAGACATGAACGTCGCGACGGCCCTTAAACTTTATGAGCTCGATAACGGGGCTTACCCCACTACCGAAGAGGGGCTGAACGCTTTACAAAACGCTCCGCCATCGGCAAAGAACTGGAAAGGGCCGTATCTCGAGAAAAAACCGACAGATCCGTGGAGCGGTACTTACCAGTATAAAAGCCCCGGCACACACAGAAAAGATTACGATCTTTATTCTTTTGGCAAGGATGGCGTCGAAAGTGCCGACGATGTCGTGAATTGGGAAACGAAATAGCATTTCCTGCATTATCCATATATATAAATTGTGGTGGGCGTAGCTCAGCTTGGCTAG
>PLNN01000036.1 GCA_003142795.1 Candidatus Omnitrophota bacterium | reverse complement strand
TCCCCACATTTATCTTAAGCCCGTTCGCGGGAGTTTTCGCGGACAGGTATAACCGCCACCGGATAGTTATCGTGACCCAGGTACTGGCGATGATACAGGCGTCCATCCTCGCCGTCCTCACGCTTACCGGGCATATACAGGTCTGGCAGATAATCGCCTTAGGCCTCTTCCTCGGGTGCATAAACGCGGTCGACATCCCTACGCGCCAGTCGTTTTTAATAGATATGGTCGAGAAGAAAGAGATGCTCGGNNATCGGCCCGACGGTCGCGGGCATCCTCGTCGCGATAGTGGGCGAGGGGATATGTTTCCTGATAAACGCGTTGAGTTTTATCGCGGTCATCGCCAGCCTTTTAAGGATGAAGCTGACGAAGAAGGAGGAGAAGGGGAAGGATACGCGCGTCCTCGATGAAATCAAAGAGGGCGTGGTTTACGCGTTCGGGTCAAGGCCGATCAGGATGATCCTGTTCCTGTTGAGCATGATCAGCATGCTCGGCATGTCATATGTCGTTCTTATGCCGGTCTTCGCGGCGGATGTCCATCACGGCGGGCCGCTTACACTCGGAGTATTTATGGCCGCTATCGGCGTCGGCGCGCTTATCGCTACATTTTACCTTGCGTCGCGCAAAACTCCGCCCACACTCGAAAAATTGATCCCTGCCGCGGCGACGATATTCGCCGGCGGCGTAATNNTTATGAGCTTCTATACCATGGCATTTATGGGCATGGCACCCATCGGGAGCCTCCTTGCCGGCTTCCTGGCCAGCAAATTCGGCGCTACAGACGCGCTCCTCTTCGGAGGTTTCTCCTGCCTATTCGCCACGTTTGTATTCTACAGGTTGAATAATCCCGTGGCGCGCTCCCTGAAACATTTCGACCTATAAAAAAGCGAAATATTTTACTTGCCATACTAAAGAAGTTTTGATAGAATACCTTCCAATGCATAAGAAAATCCTTATCCTAGTAAGTTCGGTAGTATTTTCGCAGCTGCTTCCGGTCGGAACGGCGTCGGCAACTATGCTCAGCGAAATGACATCGACAGAAAACGTCAGTTTACACGACAGTGTGGCGCTCGTCGATAATGTCGCTCTGGGTGACAGTTTTGGGCGTGTCGATCAAAGCAAGGGCTTAAAGATAGGCGACAAATTCACGCTCCGTCCGATGTCCAGGGTCCAGGAGCAATGCGACAGCAACGTTTTTCTCACCAAAGATAACAAAAAAGCAGATTGGGCGACCACGTTCGATGTCGGAGGGGAGGCCGAGATGAAGATGGATAAGATTCATCTTCTGGCCGGCTACATCTTCGATATGAACCGTTATGCCATATACAGCAACCAGGACAGTTATAACCATACGGCGATCGCCAAAGCCGGTTACGAATTCACCAATTTCGATTTTATCGTCGACAATAAGTTCAAGAAATTTTCGGACATATCCGGGACCGAAGTCACGGTGCGCATACCGCGCATAAAGAACGTCCTGAGCGCGGATCTCGTGACTACAAAGCTCGAAAAGGTAGGGTTTGATTCGGGATACGACTTTATCGTTGAAGATTATCTTTCAAACGACCCGCTGACGATAATAGACAACCAGACTGTGACTTATCGCCAAGCCGAAAGCAGGAGAGAGAACGTATTCAGGGAAGAATTCACGCACCAGACCTTTCCGAAGACCTCATTGCTGGCGGAAGTGGACGGCGGCTTCATTGACTACAACAACAATTACCGCCCGAATTCTTATTTTGTGCAGGGATTGGCCGGACTCAAGGGTGAGCTTTTTAAGGACTCCGTCGCCGCTTTGAAAGTCGGGTACAGGTTCCAGAATTACAACCAGAGCGGCTTTAACGATTTTTCCGGCGTAGTATTACTGGGCAATATCGCCAAGAAATTCGGAGTGAAAAATACCGTAACGCTTTCCGCGGAACGTTCAGTAGAAGAGTCGGTTTATGATGGCATGAATTATTTTGTCCTGAATAACGTCGGGCTTTACTATGTCTACCAGCATAACGATAAATTATCCCTGCATTTCGCGGGTTCTTTCCAGCGTAACCAGTATCCCAAGGAAACGACCGAAGGCGGCCTTACCGCGACCAGGCACGACGATTTCTTAGTGGGCGCGTGCGGCTTGCGCTACGATATAAGGCAATGGCTTAGCACCGCTATCTCATATCAATTTACGAAGAGGCAGTCAACATTCGATACCTTTGATTATGTAGATAACCTATTCTCATGGAGCGCGGCGGCGCAATTCTAGGAAGTATCCCCCAATATGAAAAACCCTAAAATAACAGCTATATGGCTACTTTTTTTTATATTTTTTATTGTTGCGCAATCTTATTCCGCGCAACAGCGGCAAGATTATCGCCTCCAGCCGGAGGACGTTTTAAATATAACAGTCGTCGACCAACCGGACCTCGCCACAAAAACCCGCATAACCGCCGACGGTAATATCAGTTTCCCGCTGCTGGGAACGGTGCATGTCGCGGGGATGACTACGGATGAAGTCGAAAAGAAAGTCACCGGCCTCCTCGCAAAGGACTACCTCGTAAATCCGCAGGTGCTGGTATATATAGGTGAGTACGCCCCGAGGCAGGTCTCGGTAATAGGCTGTGTCAACACTCCCGGAAAATACGATATGCTCCACGAAGGGGAGACCACCGTCCTCCAGGCCATAGCCATGGCAGGCGGCTTTTCAAAGATCGCCGACGTCAACAGCACGAGGATATTGCGCATAGACGAGAAGGGCAAAAAGCAGACGATAATGATAAATATCAAGGATATAACGGTCAGGGGAGAGAAGGAAAAGGACGTGCCCTTAAAACCCAATGATGTAATTTTCGTCCCGGAAAGTTTCTTTTAAACACCTAAACAGGAAAATATATGGATCATTTACAGGAAGGTATAAATATAAACGATTACCTGCAGGTGCTGAAGAACCGTAAAAAGGTGATCATAGTATTTTTCTTCACCACCGTATTTGCCGTGACTTTGGGCAGTTTCATTATGAGGCCCGTTTACCGCGCCACAGTTACCCTGTTGATAGATATTGAAAACCCTAAGGTCCTTACCACGACAGGCAACGTCGCCATGGGCGCGACCGATTATTATGCCTATAAAGAGTATTTCCAGAGCCAGAGTGAGATAATACAGAGCCGGAGTATCGCACGCCACGTATTTGAAGAATTCAATCTCGGCAATGAAAAAAAGTATAAGAAATCCAAAGACCCGCTAAAGGATTTCCAAAAGACGGTCAGCGTCGAACCCGTCCGTGATACGCGCCTCCTCCGGTTAAGCGTAGATAACCGTGATGCGAAACTTGCGGCGGATCTTGCCAACGGCATTGCTGAAACATATGTAGTCCGTAATCTTTTTTACTTAAGCAAAAGCGAGGTCATAAACCTGTTCAAGAACGAACATTTGAAACTTCAGGCAAAACTTTCCGAATACAGTAAGGTCTATAAAGAAAAACATCCTCAGATGATACGCTTGAAGCAGGAAATGGAACAGATGGAAGAGAAGATGAAAATGGCGGCGAGCGGTGTGGATAGTTTGGATGTATCCGGTACTCCCGGCATCGACATCTCAAGCTTCAGCGCCAATAATGTTTCCATCCAGGACCGCGCCGAAGTCCCGAAGATACCGTTGAAACCCAAGAAGCGCCTTAACATACTTTTATCGGTAATTGTAGGCTTGTTCGGCGGGATAGGGCTGGCGTTCTTCTTTGAGTATATGGATGATACGATCAAGGGCCTGGAAGATATAGTTCACTTGGCTGACTGGCCGTATTTGGGCAGTATCCCTAAGATCAACGGTAAAAATGACA
>PLNN01000037.1 GCA_003142795.1 Candidatus Omnitrophota bacterium | reverse complement strand
CCATGCCAAAATTTTCGCTCGGAAAACTTGCTCGGACGCTGCCTCGCAAGTTTTCACGCCCCGCTCACCACGTCGTCACATCACATTCCTCGAGAAAGCGAAAAATTTTACTGAGCAAGATGGAAATTTTTACGGGTGGCGAAGGTGATGCCTTGAGGCGCAAAAACAAGGCCGAAGCGGATGGGGTGCCGCACGCATAGGATTGCGATATAAGCTAACCGGGTTATGAGGCGCTGGAAGTCCTGCAATCCTGCGGCACATAGATACGCGCCTAGCTTTACCCACGAGATTGTAAACCCGCTTCGGCCAAATAAGCGCCGAAAGGCACACCGAGACAGGACCCGTAAAAATTTATGGGGGGCAAAATCTGGCGTTGCCCCTGGCCTGGCGGCCGTTTATGGGAAAGGCAAAAAAATTTCACTAGAAGTAATTATTGAATAGCTCCACGACCGCACTGGAGATGCGCTGGGGAATGTTCTTTGCCTCGCGGGACTTTTGAGCGCGATTCTCGCAGGCGTATTTGACCAATCCGATGGCTGTGGTAACCCTTACGCTGTCTATGCTCGATATATCGCCCTTTATATCCTTCGTGACACCTACGCTTACTTTGCAGGACAGCTTCTCTTCTATGAACTCGACCAGAGAATCTATGAATGCCGCGCCGCCGGTCAGGATCACCGAGCTCACATTAAAAGCTTGGCGCTTCGCGCTGATCTTCGAAAGCAACCCGGCGAATTGCTCGCTATCCCTGAAATTATCTTTTATATTGTCGGCGCCGATCGGGACTATTTCCAGATCGCTCAATATTCCCTCTAAAAATACGCACACTTCCGTAAGCGACGCTCCCATATCGAGCAAAAGCACGCGCGATCCTTTATCATCTTTGTCCAAAAGCGCTGCGCCGTCCGCCATGCCGGCAAAGACGATCTCTTTCAGGTCGTACCCCGCGTTATTTATACATTTATAGATATTCTGCATATGGTTCGCATCGGCGGTTATGACATATACTTCGCACGCCAGCCTGGAACCGTAAAGCCCGAGAGGTGTTTTTATCCACGGTTTGTCATCTACCGAATATCGCTGGACGATCCTGTGTATTATCTCCCTGTCAAAAGGAAGATGGATGGTCCCCGCTACATTAGCGCATCTATCCATGTCCGATCTGGTTATCTCGCGGCCGCGCAGCGACAACGGTATCATCCCTGTGGATATGGCGCCCTTCACCGTCTCCCCGCTTATACTGACGTATATATCGCCCGCGCCCCTGGATGTTTTTTCATGAAGCTTTGCCAATACGGCCGAGGCTGACGCCACGGCATCATTGAGGCTTACGATCGATCCTTTAGAGATCCCTTTTGAACCTTGAGTGATCTGAGACAGGATAGTAAATCCGCCGTCTTTCATGATCTCAGCCGCAACGGCAGAAACTTTCGACGAGCCTATGTCTAAACCCGTTATTATGGTCGCCCTTTTCAATTCACACCTCTTATTTAGGACCTATCACAGCGTCGCCAAAACGCAGGTCTATATATTCCACTCTGTCCAAAACAAGTCTCGGGTCCTTCAATGTGCGCCTTAAGGTCTCGAGCCTTTCCATAAAATCCTCATATCCGACGCGGATTTCCGTCCCGCTCCTAAGGTAGAATACCAGATTCCTGCCGTCCTGCGCGTTTATGCTGCCTACCGCGTGCTCCATAGCGAACCTGGACTCTTTTATATCACGCAGGAGCTCCAGCGCCAGCTGCAAGTTCCGCGAAGAACTTTTTTTGCCGCGCCTCTCATCATATTTGATACTGACCCCGTCTATGAGCGGAAGGTTCGAGAGCGCCGCAGGATCAACGCTTGGCAGGACAAACCCTTCTTCGTCTATAGGATAAAGCTTTTCGCCTTTAACAAGCGCGACGGGTTTCCTGAATTTCATATTCACGATTATTTTGTCCGGCAGGACTATCTTTGCAACGATATCTTTCGCGTCAGGATAAGCGCGCCAAAGTCCGGCGGCTATATATTTAAGATTTATGGTAAATACGTTCTTTCCTTTGTATTGATTAAGGATAGTGCTGTTTATCATGAGAATCGATCTATGGTCCAGAAAGGCTTCTTTTGTCTCCACGCTTCTCAGTCTGAAATAATCGGAACTGTAGAGATAGGCTTTCGCCAGGAGAAAAGAGACGGCCAAAAATATTATAATAACGATGAGATTGATTAGCCTTTTAACAAAAGCTTCTTTCATATCTTTGATCGCCGCCGGGAATTTTATATTTTTTATTTTTTTCTGTCTTGCCATCATTACTCCGCGTCTTCTGTTTAATGTTTAAGCGCGTTCTCGATAAGTTTAATACAAAGCTTGCTGAAATTCAACCCTATTGCTGAGGCCGCCTTCGGAAGAAGGCTTCGTTCGGTCATGCCGGGAATAGTATTCACTTCCAGGACAAAGATATTGCCGTCCTTGTCCATCATCATATCGACCCTCGAAAAACCCCGGCATCCCAGACCTGCATGAGCCTTCAGGCCGAGTTCTTTCGCCCGGACAAAAGCGTCTTCATTTATAGGCGCGGGGACCAGATATTGAGTATTGGGGTCGATGTATTTTGCCTTATAGTCGTAAACACGGCCTTTCGGCACTATTTCGATAACCGGGAGCGCTTTATCGTCCAGTATCCCCACCGTCAGCTCTCTTCCTTCAATATATTTTTCCAAGAGCGCCTTCGGCCCGAATTCGAACGCTTTATCGATCGCCCACTTGAGGTCTTTCTCTTCTTTTACCACAGAAAGGCCTATGGATGAGCCTTCGAATTGCGGCTTCACCACTAACGGCAGGCCGAGACCTGCGGTATCCTTTATGCTAAAATCAGTTTTTTCAAGAACGACGTACTCGGGCGTCGGGATATTCTTCGTTTTAAAGATCTCTTTAGACGCGATCTTATCCAGGGCTATTCTCGACGCATTCGGACCGGATCCGGTATATGGTATGCCCGCGCTTTCCAGTATCCTTTGAACGGTGCCGTCTTCGCCGAAACGACCGTGCAGCGCAATGAACGCAACGTCTATTTTATTGTTTTTGATTATATCATGAATATTGTCATAAACGTCGATAAAAATAGCATCAATACCTTCACTGATAAGTGCGTTGTAAACGGCCTTGCCGGATTTGAGACTTATATCTCTCTCGTTAGACGGGCCGCCGGCCAGCACTCCGACCTTCCCGAAGCTTGCTGTTTTCAAATTATTTTTACCTCCAGGCCTAACGTCACGTCGTAATTTTCCTTAACTTTGTTTTTGATAAAATCTATCATCGCAAGGATATCTTTACACGTCGCGTTGTCTCTATTTATTATAAAATTGGCGTGTTTTTCCGAAACCTCTGCGCCGCCGATACGTTTTCCTTTCAGGCCCAGCATGTCGATCATCTGTCCGCATGTGAACTGAAAATTCGGCGGATTTTTGAATAGGCACCCGGCGCTTGGCATATCCAGCACCTGCTTATCCTTTTTCATCTTTAAAAACTGCGAGATGCTGGATAATAAAGTCTCCCTATCTCCCTTATCGAGCTTTAAGCTAGCTTCCAATATGACATAACCGTCAAGATCGGAGAACCTGTATCCGAAACCTATCTCCTCTTTTTTAAGCGTTTTCATATTGCCGCTGTAATCCATGACTTTGAGCGCCGTGACCAGATCGTCCATATTCTTAAATATAGGATTTGTATATCCGCCGGCATTCATGTAGATCGACCCTCCTACGGTACCGGGGATGCCGACCATCGACTCGAGACCGCTTAAAGATCTTTCACAGGCTTCCCGCACAAGCCGCGGAAGGCTATAGCCTCCACCGACAATTATGGTCCGGTCTTTCAAATTCATTTTTTTAAAAAACGGCGACGCGAGACTGATCATGACCCCCCTGTATCCACAATCGTTCACAAGAAGATTCGAGCCGTTGCCTATTATAAAAAAAGGTATTCTGCGCTCTCTTACGAATGCGAGGACTTTTTTTAGATCGGAGGCGTTTGCGGGCTCCACCCACACATCGGCCGGACCGCCTATCCTGAAAGAGGTATGGGCGGATAATTTTTCATTTATCCTTACCTTCCCCTTTACCATTTTTTTCAGATCTTCTATATAATCTTTTTTTGCGGATCGCGTTCCTTTAAGTTTTTCACAAAGCTTGTCCGACACCTTCTTGATATCCCCGGCCCCCATAACGACTATCATATCCCCGCTTTTTGTAATATCCATTACCCGGTCAGGGATATCGTCTTTATGGATAATTTCGACATCGCGAAGGCCGCTTGCCATGACCTTATCATAAATAGTCCTGATAGAGACGTCTTTGATCGGTTTTTCGCTTGCCGCATATATATCCGTCAATATCAGCTTATCCGCCAGGTCAAAACACTTCCCGAAATCATCGGCCAGGAACTTCGTCCTGGTATAACGATGCGGCTGGAACACTACTATAAGGCGCCTATTTTTCCAGTTACGACATGCTTTGAGGACAGCCTTTATCTCCGTAGGATGATGGGCATAATCGTCGATCAGCATGACACCGCCGGCGTCAGCCCTTAACTGGAATCTTCTCTTGGCGCCGGTGAAATCTTTTATCGCATCCTTGATCTCTTTGAACTTCAATTCCATATTCAATCCGACGAGGATCGCCGCAAGCGCATTCATGACATTATGATTGCCCGGTATGTTGAGCTTAACGGTCCCAAGCATTTTATTCTTATAGACGCATTTAAAGGACGTGTTAAACCCGTCCATCTTTATGCCGCGCGGATATATATCCGCTTTCCCGGACATGCCAAAGCTTGCGCGCTTCCCGTGAAAATCTGCCATGATCTTTCGCGTTATCGGATCATCCGCGTTGTAAAATACAGTGCCGCCTTTTTTAACATTTCCGATGAACGCGTTGAACGACTTCTCTATATCATTCAAACTGCAATAATGGTCCAGGTGCTCGGCTTCGATATTGGTTATTACCGCATAATAAGGTTTAAAATAAAGGAATGAGCTGTCGCTCTCGTCGGCCTCCGCCACAAAATACGGGCTCTTGCCGAGAGACGAATTCCCGCGGAAATGATCGACCTCCCCGCCGATGGCTACCGTGGGATCGAGGCCCAGATTTTTCAGCATCACTGATATCAGGGACGTGGTCGTCGTCTTCCCGTGAGTGCCTGTAACGGCTATCCCTTTCTTTTTATTGAAAAGATCGGCCAGCACTTCGGCCCTGTGAGCTATCCTTATATTCCTCCTGCGCGCTTCTTTCAGTTCCGGGTTATTTTTGGATATCGACGATGAATAGACCAGGACATCCGCGCCTTTCAAGAGATTTGTCGACCGGTGCCCCTCAAAGATACTGCCTCCCATCGACCTTAAGGCCTCGGTAAGATTGTTCGACTCCACGTCGGAACCCGATACATTATATCCCATCTCCAGAAGCAGGCGCGCTATAGCGCTCATCCCTATGCCGCCGACGCCCACAAAATGGATATTTTTTTTATCGAGTATAGAATTATATTTCTTCAAGGTCCAATACCTCTCTTGCCAGCTTTTCCGATGCCTCCGGCGCACTGAAGAGCCTTACCTCTTCGGAGAGTTTCTTCAGCCGGCTGCTATTATTTAAGAGGCCCGTCAGCGTCTCTTTGAAAAGGCCGGGCGTCAGGGATCCTTCGTCTATCTCTATCGCCGCGCCCTTTCTAGAGAATACACGCGCATTCTCTGTCTGGTGGCTTGCCGCGAACGGGTACGGAACGAGTATCATGGGGCGGCCGAAGAAGGCTATCTCGAATAAGGCAGATGCGCCGGAGCGCGTTACTATGAGGTCCGAAGCGCTGTAAGCCTCTTCCATCCTGTCCACGAATGAATGCACCCTGTGCTCGAACGGCCCCAGCCGCTGATACGACCGCATCATCGATTCGTAATCTTTTACCCCCGTCAGGTGTATCACCTGCATCGTCGAACGCAGTTTCTCGTCCAATAAAGATACTGCCTGCACAAAAGTCTTGTTCAGAAAATGAGCGCCCTGGCTTCCGCCGATAACAAGCACCGTAAATTTGTTTTTATCAAGGCCGAATCTCGTTATCCCGGAAGACCGGTCATCCTTGAACATCTCCCGCCTTATCGGGTTCCCGGTCAAAACTGCCTTGCTTATATCGGCAGGCGCGAGGAATTTTCTCGTTTCTTCAAAAGTGATCGCTATTCTTTTCGCATACTTAAATAAAAATTTATTGGCCCTGCCGGGAACGACGTTCTGCTCGTGCACCACACACGGTATCCTGAAAATGTGCGAAACAAAAACTACAGG
The DNA here is from genome assembly GCA_003142795.1 of Candidatus Omnitrophota bacterium. Lineage (GTDB taxonomy): Bacteria > Omnitrophota > Gorgyraeia > 2-01-FULL-45-10 > 2-01-FULL-45-10 > FEN-1320. The sequence continues at coordinate 46,120 of PLNN01000037.1, read as the reverse complement.
AAAGGATACATAGCCTCCGAAACCCACTACCGCGCCGGGCCTGTAAGAAACTATTATGAAAAATGCCTTTACGATATCTAGCAACAGCTTTGCAAAAAATATGATAAGGCCTGATGATGCCTTGTACGGCAATTTATTAGCGGACAGGAGGTAGTAGCGAAAGCTCTCCTTGTCGAATATTCTTCTATCGAGCGCTTTATTGCTCCCGACAAATCTCACCTCGCCTGCTTTCCCGGACTTCAGGGCATTCGCAAGCGCTATGGCCGGGAATATGTGCCCACCCGATCCGCCGGCAGCTATCAATACTCTCGCTCCGCTTTTCATTGGCACGTCTCGCAATTCTTGGCGATGTTCAGCAAAAAGCCTATCGCCATTAAATGAAATATCAGCCCGCTGCCGCCGTAACTTATGAACGGAAGCGGCAATCCTTTCGTAGGAAGCGCTCCCGCAGTAACGCCGATATTGATGATCGCCTCAAGCGCTACCAATGAGACTATGCCCAGACTAACAAGCCTCTCGAACGTGCTCGCGGCCCTGAAAACTATCTTCATCCCCTGCCACACGAATAATCCGAACAATATGACTATGGATGCCGTCCCTATAAAACCCAGCTCTTCGCCGATTATCGAAAATATGAAATCTGTGTGAGACGCCGGCAGGTAAAACAATTTTTGCCGCGATTGTCCCAGGCCGACGCCTAACACGCCGCCGGACCCGAGGGCCACAAAAGACTGGATTATCTGAAAGCCTGTCCCGCGCCTATCGGCCCATGGGTTCAGGAAAGCCATCATGCGCTTACGCCTGTAAGAAACCCTGAATAAAAGCAGGTACAATACCGGGATGCTGGCCAACAGCGACGCCCATATATACGTTACCCTCGCGCCTCCGGCAAACAACATTATAAAGACTATAAAACAGATCGTTATGGCCGTGCCCAGGTCGGGCTCCAGGAGCACCAGCCCGACAACGGCGCCGAGAATAATGGCCGCCGGCAGGTAACCGTGAATAAAACTTTTCATCGCAGCCCCTTTTCTCGACGCGAGATCTGCCATATATATGATGATCGCGATCTTGGCAAATTCAGATGGCTGGAAATTGATCGGCCCGAATTTGAACCACCGGCGCGCGCCTGCAGTCACGCGCCCTATGTGCGGAACGAGCACGAGCAATAGCAAAAATATCGTGGCAAATACTATCGGCTTCGCGAGCGGCTTCAGCCTGTTTATATCCATTGCCATCGCGAATAACATCATGATGACCCCCGCCGCAAGATATATGAGATGCCTTTTTAAATAATATAGGCTGTCTCCCATGGAAGAGTCGGCATATATCGCGCTCGCGGAATATATCATCACTATCCCGACCGCTACAAGGATGGTGACGATCAGGAATAACGAGCTCCTCACCCCGCGCATCTCTATCATATCTTAACCTTCTGGCAGGATCCCTTTATGCAATCGACAGCTTTTTTAAACACTTCGCCGCGTTCTTTGTAAGAGCTGAACATGTCAAAGCTGGAACACATGGGCGACAGCAGCACTATATCGTCTTTTTGGGCCAGGCCCCTGGCAAGCCTTACGGCATCGAACATGTCTTTTGCCTGATGAGTAGCGACAGCGCCACCGATCGCTTTTCTTATTGCGCCGGAAGCTTCGCCTATAAGCACGAGCTCTTTGACTTTTCTCTTTACGATATCTTTCACCGCGCTGTAATCGCTATGCTTATCTTTGCCGCCGGCTATCAGCACTACCGGTTTCGCGCACGATTCAAGCGCCCTGTAAGTGGAATCGACCGTCGTGCCTTTGGAATCGTCGATATAATCGACGCCGTCAATGATGGCTACCGTCTCAAACCTGTGGGACAGCCCTTTAAATTTCTTTATTACATCTTTCATCGGGCCTGGCTCGGCACCGGCTACCGCTGCTGCAAGCACAGATGCAAGCACATTCTCGACATTGTGCAGGCCTTTAAGGGGTATGTCATTCACAGCGCATATCTCTTTCTCTTCACCGCCGGATAAGCAATATACCTTTTGATCTTTCAGATACGCGCCCTTCGCTTTTTTAAGCCTGCTGTAAAATAGAATTTTTGATCGCGCCTTGCCTTCCAGGCCTCGCAATTCTTTTGCGTCGTAATTAAGGATAAGCGTATCATCCCCGTCCTGATTGGAGAATATCTTCAGCTTCGCGTTAAAATAATCGCTGAATTTTGAGTATCTATCCATATGATCGTCCCTGATATTAAGTATGAGCGCTATGCGCGGTTTAAAATTCTCTATCCTTTCAAGCTGGAAAGAGCTCACCTCAAGGACAACCCATGTATTTTTATTTATACGGCTTATTTCCCCGCACAAAGAATTGCCGATATTCCCGCATACGACAGTGTCCTTGCCGCCGCTCTTTAAGAGCTCACCTATGAGAGTAGTGACTGTGCTCTTACCATTTGTGCCGGTAATGGCGATTATATTGCCCTTGCAGAACCTGCAGCCCAGCTCCATCTCACCGATCATCGGTATTTTGAACCTATTGGCCCACCTGACAGGCTCTGAACTGTCCTCAACTCCGGGGCTCAAGACAACGAGGGAGCTGTCTTTAACGAAACTTTCGGAATGGCTGCCTGTCTCGACCTTGATGCCTTTAGCCTCCAGGGTCTTACGCATATTTTTTGTAGAAGGCGTATCGGAAGAATCCGTGGCCCATACTCGAGCGCCGGCACTATTGAGCAGGATAGCGGCATTGACACCGCTATTCCCCAGTCCCACAACCGTGATCTTTTTGCCTTTTACATCCATGCGATCTCTATTGTAATTTCAAGGTCGCCAAACTGAACAACGCCATTACTATGGCGATTATCCAGAACCTTATCGTTATCTTAGATTCCGCCCAGCCAAGAAGCTGAAAATGATGGTGAATGGGCGACATAAGGAACAGTCTCTTTTTCGTCGTCTTGAACCATATGACCTGCAGCACCACAGAAAGCGCTTCTGCTACGAATATGCCCCCCACAACGAACAGGAGAAGCTCTTTCTTTATGAATACGGCGACCATGCCGATGCCGCCTCCCAACGCAAGCGAGCCGGTGTCGCCCATGAAAACGTTGGCCGGGTAAGAATTGAACCACAAGAAGCCGAGTCCCGCACCTACCATTGCCGTGCAAAAAACCGCCAATTCGCCTGCCCCCGGCAAATAAAATATATTGAGATATTCGGTAAATTTAAAGTTACCGGTTATATAACTTAAAACCGAGAATGTAAGAGCGACGATCAGGGTGCAGCCTATGGCAAGGCCGTCCAGGCCATCGGTAAGATTTACGGCATTGCTTGAGCTTGTCAGCACCAGGACAACGAAAAGGACATAAAAAATACCGAGGTTCAACGCAAGGCTCTTAACGAATGGTATGGAGAGCGCCGTCGGGATAGGCGTAAAGGTTATAACATATACCGCCGTCACCACGCCCAGCAGGACCTGGCCCAACAATTTCATCTTCGGGGTGAGTCCCAGGTTCCTTTTCTTTACTACTTTTATATAATCATCCGTGAATCCGACGAGCCCCAGCCAGAGGAATCCTGCCAAGGTCATTAAGACATAAACATTTGCGATGTCGGCCCACAGGAGTGTGGACAGGCCTATCGCAAGTATTATCAGCACCCCGCCCATGGTCGGGGTCCCCTGTTTATGTTTATGAAGGTCGTAAAGCGATTCGACGTGATCCCGCCTTATATTCTGGCCGAAATTCAGCTTTTTAAGCCAGTTTATAATGGCCGGCCCGAATATCACTGAAATCAGGAATGCGGTCAGACTAGCCATGGCCGCGCGGAAAGTTATATATTTAAATACATTGAACCCGAACCAGAAATCACGTAATGGATACAATAGATAATATAGCATTTGTTATTTTTGTCCTTTTAATTTATTCAACACTTCTTCCATCTTCATGCCACGCGACCCCTTGAGCAGCACCACATCGCCTTTTTTCACGATCCTTTTCAATATGCCCGTTATCGCTTCGTGATCGGGGCAATGCCACAATTTTTCTTTTTTCATCCCGCACTCCAGGGCGCGCGATAAGATATGCCTGGAGAATTCTCCGAATGTCAGTATGCCGTCCACATTGGATCTCGCTATTGCCTCGCCGATCGATCTATGAAAACGAACCGCTCCCCTGCCAAGTTCAAGCATGTCGCCGGCTACGACCCATCTGGCGTTCGCCGGATAATGCTTTATCGTTTCGAGCGCGCACATCATCGACAGGGGATTTGAATTATATGAATCGTCTATAATATCGATGCCGTTTATTCTTTTGATGTCGAGCCTTTTCGAGGCAGGCCTGTATCCAACAAGGGCTTCTCTTATCAGCTTGTGACTTATCTTGAAATGGTCCGCGACTGCTATCGCGGCAAGCGCGTTATAAATATTATGCCGGCCGACAATGTTCAGTTCAAAGACCATCTTCTTATTCACGACAAACGTAAGGCGCCCCTTACGCGGCGGCAATAACCCTTCGGCGTAAAAAGCGTTCGATCCCTTAAATCCATACCGCACTATTTTGCGCCTGCCGCCTTTTATCCTCGAAAGATATTTATCGTCGCCGTTCAGGACGATCGTCCCTTTTTTATCGAGAAAATCCAATATCTCTTTTTTTGCCTCATATACGCCATCGAGATCCCCCAGGGATTCGAGATGGGACGGCCCTATATTCGTAATGATCGCAACGGTCGGCCTGGCGATCGCGCTTAAATCCCTTATCTCGCCTTTATGATTTGTACCAAGCTCCAGAACGCAGGCCTGATGGCCCGGTTTTAACTGTAAAAGCGTCTGAGGAACGCCTATATGGTTATTCTTCGTCCCCTCGTTCTTGAGGACACGGTATTTTTTCGATAAACAGGCAGCGATCATATCCTTGGCCGTCGTTTTGCCGTTAGAGCCCGTAACGGCTATGACCGGTATCTTGAATTTTCTGCGATGCGCGGAGGCTATTTGCTGCAATGCCTTTGTCGAATCCTTAACAAGGATGACTATCTTCCCGAGCCACAAACCGCACGCTTCGCGCCTCGTAATTATTGCACCGACAGCGCCTTTTTCGAAAGCCGATTCGACAAAATTATTACCGTTAAAGTTCGGCCCTGTAAGCGCGACGAAGAAGCTTCCCTTTGCAGCCGTCCTCGAGTCGGTCAATATCTTTGACGTATCGATATCGGCATTAAGGCTACCTGATAGCAGCTTGCCTTGTGTTATTTTTACTATTTCCGCTACTTTCATCCTTAAACATCTTTCTCAATATTTCACGCCCTACTACGCAGTCATCGAACGGCATCACGTTATCCTTTATGATCTGGTAATCCTCGTGGCCTTTACCAGCGATCAAGACGCAATCGCCTGCCGAGGCAAGCTCAAGCGCCCTGGCTATTGCCTGGCGCCTGTCAATAACTATATCGTAATTCGAGAACCTTCCTTTTATGCCGGCTTCTATCTCGTTTATAATATCTCGCGGCTCTTCAAAACGCGGATTATCGGATGTTACGACGACGCGATCCGACAATTCGCACGCGGCCTTGCCCATAAGCGGTCTTTTTGTCCGGTCCCTGTTGCCGCCGCATCCGAAAACGGTAATTATCCGCGAATCCGCCGCGGCCCTCAATAAACCTAAAACATTGCGAAGCGCATCTTCTGTGTGCGCGTAATCCACGAAGACCTTAAAAGGCTGCGGTCCTTCGACCGGCTCGAGCCTTCCGGGCGCGAACGCGGCTGTGCATACGCCTTTCTCTATTGCCTTCGGGTCTATACCGAGAGCGAAACTAGTCGCTATAGCCGCGAGCATATTCGAAACATTGTGCGAACCTATCAATCGCGTATCCGCTTTAAAAGAGCCTGCCGGAGTTTTCACGGTAAACTTCGAATTGTTCAATGAAAGTTTCAGGTCTTCGCAGGTTATATCCGCATTCTCTTTTATCCCGTAAGTCAGGACTTGTTTATTAAGGGACAGTTTTATCGCCGCAACCTTTTCGTCATCATTATTCAATATGGCGGTCCCGCCAGACTTAAGATGGCCGAATATCTTTACCTTCGCATTGAGATAGTTCTCGATCGTTTTATGATAATCGAGATGGTCGCCCGTTATATTGGTTAAAATGGCCGCATCGAAGAGAACGCCGTCGACCCTGTGCTGGTCCAGCGAATGGCTCGACACCTCCATTACTGCAAAGCCGATATCCTGACGGACCATTTCGGCAAGCATCGCCTGCAATTCCAAAGGCCCCGGCGTAGTATTCCTGGCAGGAATGATCTTATCTTTTATCCTGTAATTTATGGTGCCGATGACACCCGATATTTTTCCGGCGCATTTCAGGATATTCTCAATTATGTAAGTTATTGTAGTCTTACCGTTAGTGCCGGTCACCCCTATCACTTTTAATTTTTGCGAAGGATGGCTATAAAAATTACCGGCTATTACGGGAAGCCCGGCCCTGGAATCGTCGATCAATATCTTCTTTATATTCGCCGGCGCGCTGAAATCTTTCTCTGCCAAAATTATCGCCGCGCCGTTGGCGACTGCGTCATTGATGAACCGCGCACCGTCCATTGCGTACCCCCTGAACGCGATGAACATATCTCCCGGTTTCACCAGGCGTGAATCGCACACAACTCTATTCACTTCAATACAATCGATGGGGTCGTTGGCTTTGAATTTTATTCCGTTTAAAATATCTTTAAGCTGCATCAGACGGTGCCTTTCGCAGTAAGATATTTGATCGATTCATTCACCACATTTTTGAATACAGGGGCGGCGACATCTCCGCCGTAATATACAGGATGCGGCTCATCAATGCACACCACAACGCTGAGGATCGGCCTCTGGACGGGCGCAAAACCTATGAACGAAGCGACGAACCTGTTATGCGAGTAGGTGCCACCCGGATCGACCTTCTGGGCTGTGCCGGTCTTACCTCCCGCGTCATAATCTTCCGGCTTTGCCTTTTTTCCTGTTCCGACCTCGACAACGCCCAGCAACACGCTCCTCATCTTAACTGCCGTCAAAGGCGTCATCACCTTCTTAAAGACCCTGGGAGGAGGTTCTCTTATCTCTTTACCGTTATCGTCTACGATCTCTTTCACTATCCGCGGCTTCACCAGAAAACCGTTATTCGCGATCGCCGATATCGCGCATGCCAGCTGCATGGCAGTCGTCGTCACTTCCTGCCCCATCGGGATGGCATACATGCTGGTCCCTGACCACTTGGAAGGGTCCCTGTTTATGCCTACGACCTCGCCGGGCAGATCGACGCCGGATCTGTCATAAAAACCGAATGCCTTCATGTACTTATACATCCTCGCCGGGCCCAGGCGGCTGGCTGCCTTCACTGTGCCGATATTACTGGATTTTTCAATGATCTCTTTAAATGTCAGGATACCATAGGGACTATGATCGTGCAATGTCCTTCTACCTATTTTCCATGCACCGTTCTCACAGTCAAATTTATCATCAAGTTTAACTGCGTCCGCATCCAGCGCAGCTGAGGCCGTAACTATCTTAAATACGCTTCCCGGTTCAAAAAAATCATTTATGGCCCTGTCCCTGATGGCATCGACAGGCCTTTTCGTCAGCTCGTTCAGGTCATAATTAGGGAAATTGGCGAGCGCCAGGATGTCGCCTGACCGGGGGTCCATAACTATTATCGAAGCGCCTTTGGCATTGTACTTCTTGTACATAGTATACAATTCGCGTTCCGCTATATTCTGGATCACTTCGTCGATGGTAAGCACAAGGTTGAAGCCGTTCTTCGGGGGGATAAATTCGTATTGATAGGATTCGAGTATCTTTCGCTTCGCGTCCTGCGTCGATATCAGCCAGCCGCTCTCGCCTTTCAGGTACTTATTGTAATATAATTCCAGGCCTTCAAGACCTTTATTATCGATGTCGGCCGTCCCGAGCACGTGACACGCTAAAGATCTGTTGGGATAGAACCTCTTCGACTCCCTGACGATCCCTATGCCGTCGATCTTCAGGTCTTTCATCTGCGATGATTCCTGGCCGGAGATCTTCCTCTTTATCCACAGGAAGCCTTTATCGCGCGAAAGTTTTTGAAGGATAACATTCTCGCTTATTTTTAATATGGAAGAAAGTTTTCTGGCGACAAGCCTTTTGGTCTTTACAACCCTCGGATTGGCAAAGACGGAATCGCTGTTAAGATTGACGGCAAGAACGCGCATATGAGAATCGAATATGGCGCCGCGTTTGGATTGTACCTCTGCGGAAACGGTATGCTGTTCGTTGGCTAATTTGTAATAAAATTCATGCTGGAAGACCTGCAGATAGAATAATCGTATTATCAGGATAGATAACGCGAGAAGAAAACAGACGAATACGGCAATTTGCCGCGCCCTAAAGATTCCGCTATGCACGGATTACGAAAACCCTCGAAAACGTACTTCGGTGTTAAGCTTTATTATCCTTCGGCCAAGACGGATCCGAAGGTTTCATTTTTCTTTGGCCTGTGCCTCTGCCCTTGGGCTGAAGAAGTCCAGGAATCCCAGAAAACTTATCTTCCTGTCCGCGAACGTTGCGCGCATGCGATCTTCATTCCTCATTCCTGATGCAAGTTTTGTGGCGCCTACGATATTACCTCTTCTTGGAAATCCTACATCTATCTTGCGCGATAACAAAACCTGCTCCAGCCTGCCGGGAGATTCCAGGTTGTCGATATTATATCCCAGGCTTTCCCTGTGGTCAAGAACATCTTTGAGCTTCTTCTCTTTACATTCTATAGAATAGCTCAATTTGACGAGCTCGACCTGCTGGTGCACGTATATCAATGCTGCCAGCGTCATGAACATTACAAATAGTATCGATCTAAAGAACCTCATTATCTATATCCTTTCAGCAACTCTTAACCGGCCGCTCCGCGAACGCGGATTCATCATGGTCTCGTCATCCTGCGGCCGAATTGGTTTCTTTGTTATTACTTTTAATACTCCTAAAGCGGCATATCCTTTAAACAAATTTTTTACTATCCTGTCTTCCAACGAATGAAATGATATGACCGCGATCCTGCTTCCTATATCCAGCCAGGAGACTGTCTTCTTTAATCCTTCCTCCAACGCTCCCAGCTCATCATTGACGGCTATGCGTATCGCCTGAAAAGTTCTTGTTGCCGGATCGATCTTGCTCCTCTTGCCCCATGACCCGACAGCCCTGCGCACTATTTCAGCCAACTCGTGTGTCGTCTCTATAGGCTTTTGCGACCGCGCATCAACTATGAACCTGGCTATCCTCTTATTAAAACGCTCTTCGCCGTAACGCAATATTATGTCCGAGAGGTCGCTTTCTCTGTATCTATTAACGACATCGTAAGCGCTTATTTCTATGCTCGGATCCATCCTCATGTCCAGCCGCGCGTTCTCTTTTATACTGAACCCTCGCGAGCCGTCTTCTATCTGGTAGGAAGAAATGCCTACATCCAGCAAGGCTGCATTGATCGTTTTGACCCCTTCCTTCGAAAGAACTCTATCTATATTCCTGAAATTCGCGTTTATTAACTTAAAAGATCCTTCGAGATCCATGAGATTTTCATGGACTCTGGCGATCGCCGCCGGATCCGCGTCTATCCCAATAAGTTTACCACTTGGCGCTATCTTGTCAAGTATCGCCCTGGCGTGACCTCCGCCGCCTACTGTCGCGTCCAAAATAATGTCGCCTTCTTTTAAATTCAAAGAACTTATGACTTCTTTAAGCATTACCGGTTGATGCACAAAAGACCTGCCTGCCAAATTTTGTTACGTTTTATATTAGGATACTTTACCTGTCAAAAAATATGCTTTTCCGCACCGGGCCAGCCAGTCTAAATAACTGTCCATCCCGACATCGGAAGGATTACAGCTGAGCGCACGCGTCTTCCTTAGCCTCTCGATAAGCGTATTTGCACTTACCGCGCTGATCCTGCTTACCCTATTTGATTTGCGTAAACTGTTAGGCATAATACACCTCCTTATTCTTCGTCCTGCCGCGTCATTAACTTCTCTGCGATCTCTTCAAATGAATCTTTGGAACTGTTGTAATATCCCTGCCAGATATCTTTGGACCATACTTCTATCCTGTTCGAAACGCCTATCATCATACAATCCCTCTTTATGCCGGCGAAATCTTTCAGATATTTCGGGATGAGTATCCTGCCCTGCCTGTCGAACTCAAGCTGGCTGGCGCCGGAAAAATACAACCTGTTAAATTTTCTAGCCTCGGATTTTGTGAACGATATGGATTTGAATTTGGATTCCTGGGTCTTCCACTCGTTCTCGGTGAATACAAAAAGACACTTGTCGAGCCCTCTGGTAATATATAATTTGGTTATATCGTATTCCTTAAAGGACTCCCGGAATTTGGAAGGTATTATCAGCCTTCCCTTATTATCTATAGTGTGCTCATATTCACCATAAAACATCCTGACACTCCTCCACTTTAAACCACTTTACACCACGACATGGTATAAAGTATACATTACTCCCCACTCCTTGTCAAGCGGTAGGGAAAATTTTTCTATTCCAGAGGGTTCCCTTGTCGGCGTTGTGCGCTGGTGGTAGAATGTGCTGTGTCGAGTGGTTCGCAGGGACGCTCAATTTTGGACCATGCCAAAATTTTCGCTCGGTAAAACTTGCGCGGACGCTGCCGCGCAAGTTTTAACGCCCTGCTCACCACATCGCCACATCACATTCCTGAGAAGTTGATCGAACAAACGCCTCTGGGGATCCTTCAACATGAAAGCAAAAAATTTTCTGAGGAGGATAGGATAAAACCCGATTCAAAACTATGTGGACGAATTGCACAGAAATCGCAAAATGATTTTGTGAACGGCCATTAGAATTTTTTCGGCATTACTGAGTTATGGGTGTAGGTGCGCAAGGATTTACGTTGAGCGAATGCAGGAACTGACTGAGGCCGCTGTTTAGCATAATTTTCGCGAAAAGCGAAAATTAAACAGCGGCCGAAGGAATTCCTGCAAATTCGCGAAACGTAAACCGTAGCGCACGGCGAAAAAATTCAGGCCGTTAACAAAATCTTTTGCGATGGCGTGAACTTGTGCTCACCGTAACGAGGATTAGGTTTAGGCTGAGGACGAAAAATTTCTGCGCATAAAAAATGAGGGGTGGTAAAATTTCACCACCCCTCACCGCAGACCTGTAAGCCGGGTTCTGTCTTGCCCCGATATGATCGGGACGAGGCGTTCATCTATCTGGTCGCCGGATCACTCCGGCGATCAAGCGACCTTACCCGTTCTGATACTGACGTGTTTTCCAGTAGGAGCGAGCAACTCCTTGATCAGAACCTATTTGGTCTTGCTCCGCGTAGAGATTGGTCGTCTCACCCTACTACGCTACTACTCTTAAACTCTAATGGAGCTTCGTAGCGGCAAGCCCCATTTTTCATGGAAACCTTGGTGCTACGTAGCTTCATTACGATTTTAGAGTAGCAGCGAAGTAGACTCGTCTCTGTCCTCTTATCCTCGTCTTTCGACGGGCGGCCGTTAACCGCTACGCTGCTCTGTGGAGCCCGGACTTTCCTCCCGACGTTTAAAACGGCAGGCGAACACCCGGTCTGCGCTTAAAACAAACTCGATAAATTCAAAGCCCTATTTACTAGCTTATCCGCTTCTTTATTCTTTTCCCGGCCTATATGTTTCACTTCGAAAGCCTGGAATTTTTTTAGAATACCAAGCGCTTTTTCAAAAAGCGGCCTTATATTCGCATTCTTCACTTTGTATTCACCGCACAGTTGCTTTACGACGAGCTCGCTATCCATGTGGATCGTTATCTCGTCAGCTTTTAAATTCGCCGCTTCTTCCAATCCATGGATGAGGGCGGTATATTCGGCGATGTTATTGGTCGTCTCGCCGATGTATTTCCAAAGTTCTTTTAGCTTCTTTTTCTTCGCGTCCAGGATCACGACGCCTATGCCGGCAGGCCCGGGATTTCCGCGGCTGCCGCCGTCGCAATATATGAACATCTTGCTATTCTTCAACGTACAGTATCCTTGTGCAGTTATCGCAAAAGACCAGGCCTTCGTTCATCTTTATTTCGTTTATGACCTGCGGCGGCATTACCCTGAAACACCCCTGGCACGAATCATTGATCACCGGAACGACAGCAAGGCCGTCTTTGCTCTTAAGCACGCGCTCATATTTCTTTAAAATATCCTTGTCTATCCTGGCCGTCAATGCCAAGCGTTGAGATTTCAGGCCTTCCATTTCTTTCTTCGCACGTTCGGCCTCATCGGACAGCTTCTTCTTCTCAACGCCGATATCCGCCTCCTTGCGTTTCAGCAGTTCTTTTTCCGCCTCTATCTTCTTGTTCTCGGCATCTACCTGGTCGAATATTTTTATTATATCTTCTTCTATCAGCGAATTATCCGCTTTGATCCTGCCTATCTCTTCCTGCAGCGCTGTGTATTCTTTATTTGTCTTAACCTGGTTAAGCTGCGATTGATATTTTTTTATATTCCCTTCTTTCGCTTCAAGCTCTCCTTCTTTTTCTTTTCGTTTTAGCCCAAGCGCCTTTACTCCGGCCTCAAGGGCTTTCAAAGCAGCTGTCTCACCCTTAAAATTTTCATCCATCTTTCTTATCACATGCGGTATCGATTCAAGTGTGTTGTCTATTTTTATGATTTGAGCGTCCAGCCCCTGAAGTTCGACCAATAATTTTATCTGTTCTTCGAGTTTTTGCATTCTGATTCGCTACTCCTCTCAAGCCCTGATGAAACTTCGTAGGAATAAATTCTGCTTCAATGCTGACTAAGACTGGTGGACGCGACAGGACTCGAACCTGTGACCTTTGCGATGTGAGCGCAACGCTCCAACCGACTGAGCTACGCGTCCGAATATCCCATCCTAATTCAAAAGACTTGCCCCGCCATTTGTCCCGCTCGGGGCGGGGTCCCGCCCCCTGTCCAGCTCCAGGCGGGAAACCTGTGACCTTTGCGATGTGAGCGCAACGCTCTAACCGACTGCCCCGCCATTTGTCTCACTCGGGGCGGGGTCCCGCCCCCTGTCTAACTCCGGGCGGGAAGCTAGCTGCCCTACCTGTGCCAAAGCCCAAAAATCCTTCTGAATGCACTGACTGAAACTGGTGGGCCCACAAGGATTTGAACCTTGGACCAAGAGATTATGAGTCTCCTGCTCTGCCAGGCTGAGCTATAGGCCCGTTGCTACTGCAAAAATTAGAAAATTATTATAGCTGATTTCAGCGGGGGTGTAAAGATGAATTTTGAATGCCCTGTCCTATTTTTACAGCAATCTGCCCTTATATGGTTTGGTCACATTATAATATAAATACGCCTCGGCAAAAGGCGCTCCCGGAGCATAGGGAAGCGGGCCAAAACCGCTGCAATAGAAGCCTGCCTTGCTCATTACCCTGAAAAGCCCCTTATTCTCATCCTTGTATGCCCCAATAAGCTTTGCGACATCATCGATCTTTTCCGTATAAAGGCCCGGATTTGAGACAGGCGATATGATAATATCACCCTCTTCCAAAGAAGCATTTTCGTAATCAAGCGGAGAAAAACCGCGCTTTTCCATATAATACTGGAACCCCCAGTTCCCGGTAAAATAGACCTTCTTGTCTCCCATCTTTTCTTTGGTTGCATCGGCAAATCTTTTATAGGATACGGCGAGACAATAGTCTGAATGAGCGACCAGGATAGACACGGCAAGTATTAATATGCAGCCGGTATATAAACGTCTCTTCTGCGTTACTATCAACCCTTCCTTCCCCATAGCATAGGCGATCAAAAGCGCCATGGGCGGGAGCGCCATCAATACGAACCTGGCAGATACGGCGAATAAAAATATTACGATATATGCGTTTACAAAAAACCAGCTGAAAAGGAAAAGAAATATTTTATCGTACCTGTTTTTCAGGTAGTAGATGATGCAATTCCTGAATAAGAACAATGTCCCGGTAAGAAATAAAAATACGAATACAGGATCGAAAAGCCCTATCCTTCCGGCATATGATCTTATCACGTATACCGTTAAGATGGCGGCAGCTGTAAATATCAAGACAGATACTGCGCTCACGATATTCTTATTTTCTTTCGACAGATCGATCCGGAATAAGAAGCCAAAGAGAGAAACCCCGCTTAAAAATATCAACAGCTCCGTAAAATTCGTAAACACGGACCCGCTGACGTCGATATTTCTCCAGAAAACCGGGGCATTTGAAAAATTCAAGAAATGCGGCCTGCCGTAAAAATATAAGCCGTGCAGCCCCCACAGCAATATCATGAATGTGGATATAAGGAAAGACAGCCACGCTCTTTTGTAGCTTTTTTGAAATATCATATTATAAAACACAAAAATTAAAAAAATGGTAAAAGCCGTGTATTTCGACAGAACCGCGCAGCCTGCCAAAAGGCCGGCTAAGGCAAAATAACCGTATCTATTATCATCAAACCCTTTCATATAAAACAGAATGGCGCTTAAATAAAATGCTAGCTGAGGAAGGTCGCTCATAAGATTGGTGGAAGAGACAAAAAATGCCGGACTCACCAGAAGGAACACAGCAGGCAGGAATGGATCCTTTACAAATCTGCGTCCGAGAAAATATACCGCCAGAATAGAAATGACGGGAAAGATCATATAGGCCATATGCAACGCCATCTCCTGTTCGGAGAAAAGCCTTATCAATAACGCCAGCATATACGGCCACAACGGCGGATTTTTATTGACGGTCCAGACATGATTGACGGTGCCTGACCATGACATATTAAAACCGTACGGTCTAAGAGGGTTTGTCAGTATGTGTTTGGCGGAATATAAAAAAACGGTGTCATCTATGTGAAACGGTTTTTTTGCGAAAGGCAGGAGCAGAATGATCACCGCAACGATCAATACTAAAAACTTATATTTATCGTTCAGCCGGAACACTATTATTTCTTGCCTTTCCTGCAGACGGCCTTCTCCATGCGCGCAAATGCCTGGTCAGGGTGCTTGCCTTCGGTAAGGTTATTGGCATAAACGGCAGCGTACCCTTTCCGGTTCCTGATCTTGAATACTTTTACACTTCTCCTGCTTAGCTTCATGCATCCCTCCTGTTTTTTAATCTGGCGCGCCTGGGCAGAATCGAACTGCCATGAATGGCTTCGGAGGCCATTGCCTTATCCGTTAGGCCACAGGCGCATGCTATTACTGCGCAAAGAATTTATCAGCAATGTCTTCCATTATACCATCCATATCCGCCTTGAGCTTATATTTCGGGTCTTTGAGCGTTCCTGCTATCTCTATAAAACTATACTTCCCTATAGCGGTAGTAATATTCTTTTTCGCGCCAGCTGCCAACGCGCCTTCTTTAATCTCCACCTTGAGTTCGGATTTAATTGTTTTGACGGGATCGTGGAAATCTATCTTCACCGGCCCATAGAAATTAACGAGATCGCTTTTTAATGTCACCGCTTCCGTATAGAATTCCTTATTCCCTACTACAAAATCGCACATGCCTTCCTTGAATATTATATTCGAGAAATCGCTGGTAAAAAGAAGAACTCCGAGGCCCTGGAATAGATTAAGCTGCCACAGCTTTCCGTTCGAAACGGATATCATTCCCGAGCCGGATAACCTTGACAGATCATTCGAGTAACCGGTAAATTTCGACTTCAGGTATATCGTTCCCGCGATGTTCTTGTCTTTAAATGGCGTATCAAGCTTCATCTGTTCTATCTTCATATCTTTAATATCGGTAGTAAGGGAATAAGGCGTATCTTTGGGGATCAGATCTATTTTTGCCGTAACGTCCATTGTACCGCCGTACAAATTGGCATGCATGAACGGTATCTCGGCAATACCCTTCTTCTGCCTGTAGTTCATAAAAATATCCGAAGTCTTAAGATCATAAAGCGAGATCGATGCGCTTGAAAGCTTAGCTTCTATATCACAGGATCTAAGATCATTTATAGGGCCTCTTAAAGTGAACTCCGAATGGACAACGCCTGAAGGTTTTATCTTATCCAGGCTATCCTTAAAATTCTTTAACGGCTCCTTCAGGCTGGCGAGATCGATATCTGCGGTACCATCAAGATTTACCCGGGTAGATGTTTTGTCCGACAGGTCGACCTCTCCCTCGAGTGAAAATTTTGAATCAAAATAAGTGCCGGCCAATTTGGAGAATGTGATCACTTTGTCGTTTATGCCGAATACCGACTCCAGCGCAATGTCTTTGGAAGAAAGTTTCAGCTGCACACCGGGACTGCTGAAATTTGTAAGCATCCCGGATGTCCTGTAAGAAGTGCCGCGATATTTTAAGCTCAGGCCGGACCATGTCACCTGATTGTTCGTAAAATTAATTTTTCCTTTAAGCTCTTCGAGCGCAGAGGCCTTGGTATCGAATATTATCTTCGCCCCGGATACTTCGAGAAAACCGCCTACATGCGGCGAATCCATCTGGGGGAACGCGTCCTCAAAAACAACGTATAGTTTCCCCCGGCCGGACAAGTCTGCGGGCACAGTTATTTCGAACATATCTTTCAGGATATTTTGAAATTCAGCAAGGTCTATATTCGCGCTTATGTCGGTTTTGATAGCCGGGCTGGAAAAATCCGTCAACGCGAACTTCGCCTTCACCGGCAGATCCAGGATCTCGGCGGTAATATTATCTGCCGATATCCCGGAATTGTTAAACGCAAAATCACCTTCTACCTTATTGATCTCATCTATAGTCCCGATACCTGCCAGCGTCAAGTCGTGAGTACTAACATTACCGGAATAAGTAAGTTGTTTATCGTCAAAACCGTATTTTACATCGGCCTTTATGTCGGAATCCATCCTTGCCGTCATCTTATCTTTTGAAAGGACCAGCCCTTTAACCTGGCTATTCAGGTAAGCTATCAGGGTATTGCCTTTTAAAATCAGATTTGCAGCCGTATCGCACCTGCCTTCGAGAATGGCAAAATCCAATTTTTCATAATAGCGCTTTAGCTCGCCGGGAGGCAGATCTTTTACGTTCATATTAGCCCTAAATTCCTTTTTTATTATATCGTATTCGCCGCTGGAGGTTATCTTTACCAATGGATCGCCCGGGATGCCGAATCCGAAATCAAAACGCACCTTTGCGGGAAGCGCAAAATACGCATTCAGGTTGAACTTGTCGATCTTTTTAGTGAATGGCGGGGTGAGCGTGGCATCATGAAAATTGACGCTCGCGTTCTTTATGGATATTTTCCGGACGACCAGATTAAAGCCGTTTTTAGAAATATTATTTTTCGTAAATAGCTCGATAAGGTTTATGGAATTATCGGGTTTGCGCTCGAGGAAAATTTCCGGCGACCTGATTGTTATGGACGGAATAATGATCTGTTTTTTAAAAAGGGGCTGGATCAGGAATGAGCATGAAACTTCTTTGGAGTTGATAAGGGCTATATTATTTTCGGATATTATGATATCGCGCAGCACCAGACCTTTGAAGATGCTGAACCTGACGGACTGGACGACAACAGTCTTACCCGTTGCCTTCTCTAACCCTTCTATTACAACGGTCCTTACATTCTTCTGAAGGACCACCCGGTCGAGGTAGACAATGCCGCCTGAAATAATAAGGACGAGAACGACCGAAATGATCAGGATCTTATTAATCACCATTACCTATCGCAAGGAAATTCTTGAGTTTCCTGGACCTGGTAGGATGCCTGAGTTTACGCAGGGCCTTCGCCTCTATCTGTCGGACGCGTTCCCTGGTCACTTTAAAAACAGCGCCGACCTCTTCTAGAGTCCTGGGGTAGCCGTCACCGATGCCGAAACGCAGGCGCAAGACCTTCTTTTCGCGTTCCGTCAAAGTGCTTAGGACGTCGTCCATCTGTTCCTTCAGCATGGAATAGGCCGTGGCATTCGCCGGGGACACGGCGCGCTTATCTTCGATAAAATCCCCGAAATGGGTATCTCCTTCATCACCGATCGGTGTCTGGAGGGATATTGGTTCCTGCGCTATCTTTAGTATGCCGCGGACTTTATCGACCGGCATTCTCATCTTGTGAGCGATCTCTTCGGGCGTCGGCTCCTTGCCGTTCTGCTGTACCAGCGCCCTCGAAACCTTAATAAGCTTATTGATCGTCTCGGTCATGTGGACCGGGATCCTTATCGTCCTCGACTGGTCGGCTATGGAACGCGTAATGGCCTGTCTTATCCACCATGTAGCGTAAGTCGAAAACTTATATCCGCGTTTATATTCGAATTTATCGACCGCCTTCATCAACCCGATGTTGCCTTCCTGTATCAGGTCGAGGAAAGAAAGCCCCCTGTTCGTATATTTCTTCGCGATGCTCACGACAAGCCGCAGGTTAGCGGCCACAAGAACCTTCTTTGCCTTGTTGAATTTCACTTCCGCGGCTTTAATGAGCTTGAAACGTTCGTTTATATCCGATATGGGCTCGCCGAATTCGCGCGCTATCCGTTTCTTCTCTTTTAAAAGCGCGCTTACCTCAGTGCGGTTCTTCTGTTTTCGCAGCCTGGCTATCTTGGCGTCTATCCTCGAGGCCTCTTCCAGATATTCCTCGCACTTTTTCACCGCCTCATCGATCACGCTCATTGCCAGGTTCATCTCGGTTACGGCCTTGGCTATGCCGGTGCCGCTCTTGGCATTTTTCAGGCTGACCGTCAGGCGCTGGAGCTTTCTCTTCAGCCTGGTACCCTTTACCCTGGGATCGGTATTTAAGAATTCTTCCGGATTTATCTCTTTATTTAAAATTTTGGCGGCTACTTCCAGCGCTTTGTATTTTAACAGCCTTAATCCGGACACGGTTTCCCTGAACTTGCCTTCCGCGTCCTTTATACGCTCGGCTATCTCTATCTCTTCTTTCCTGGTAAGTAGCGCTATCTGGCCCATCTGTCTTAAGTACATCTTGACAGGGTCATCTATCTGGGTAACCCTTACGGCTTCTTCTTTGACGACAGGCTCTTCCTTCTTCTCCTCTACGGCATCCTCTTCGGCGCCTTCCTTAAGAAGATCTTCTTCGCTGTCGACAAGTTTGATATTCTCCTCGCCGAGTATTCCCAGTATCTCGTCTATCTCTTCCGAAGATACTATATCGACCGGCAATATATTATTGACCTCTTCAAAGGTAAGGTGGCCCTTTTCCTTCCCGAGGGCTATCAGCTCTGTCAGCTCTTTCCTTCGTTTCTTTTTTCCGGGCAATTCTTTTTCATCGACCGTTTCAGCTTCTTTAGGCTTCATGTTCAAAGGCGGAGTTTTAAATAGAGATTTGCGCCTGAAAAATATATTCCGTCTCCTGCGTCTAAGCATTGTCTTTCTTTCACTGATATTACGTGTTTTTTTCTTCACGGATTCATACCTTATCATCTTTAACTAGGCTATTATATTCCACGACCAGCTCTCTCACGCGATCCTCGTTTTTCTGCGCGTACGCAGCCTTTATGGCTCCCTGCAGCGCGTTAAGCCTCTCTTTTAGATTATCTTTCTTCATTCGAAAGACACAGTCTGTCAAAGCCCTTTCCCTGTCGGGCATGGTTTCCAGGATGGCCGATGCCTCCGATATAAGATTAGCGGCATCGCTATTATTCCCCATGAGCGTTATGAGTTGAGCCGGCGTTGCCTTCTTATTCTCCTTATGCAGCGTGAATACGGCGCTCATCACATCCCTTACCGATGAATCCCTGAATTCTTCCGGCTTCAACGCCTCTATTATCTTTTCGACAAAGATCGATCCTTCAAGAGAAAGGGCGAGTATCACCATTTCCGCACTGCGAGGGTCTTTCTTCGCCTCAACAGGAGTTATAACATAGCGGCGCTCGCTGTAATCAGGCTTTACTTTTTTAAGCTCCTGCCTGATCGAATCTTCATCCACCGATAATTTTTCGGCCAGCTTCTTTACCAGTTCCGATCTCAAGACGGCGTTATTTATCCTCGATATGGTCGGCAGCATCTCCGAAGCGATGTTGGCTTTGCCGCTCATGGCATTTATGTTAAAACGCTTGGTCAATTTATCTATCTTATAATCGAAAATATTCTTGCTCGATTTTATAAGCTTTAAAAATTCTTCTGTCCCGAACTTTCGTATGTACCCGTCCGGATCGAACCCGACAGGCAGTTCGGCTACATACACATTCATATCTTCGCTTATAAAAAGGTCCAGATTCCTCAAACTGGCCGCTTCTCCGGCCTCGTCCGGGTCATACACCATTATGACCGTATTCGAATAACGTTTCAGCAATTTCAACTGGTCAAGCGTCAGCGCGGTCCCGAGAGTCGCGATTATATTGTTTACGCCTGCCTGATACGGGATAATAAAATCGAGATAACCCTCGACGACTAAAACATGGCCTTCTTTCTTTATGCTCTCTTTGCTGAAATTCAGGCCGTACAGGTTCTTGCCCTTGGAATATACCGGCGTCTCCGGTGAATTAACGTATTTCGGGAGGCTGGCGTCAAGAACACGCGCTCCGAAACCGAGTATCCTGTCCTTCAGGTCGATTATCGGGAATATCGCCCGCTTACGGAACCTGTCATAGTGAGACCCCTTATCGTTGGCTATGACGAGGCCTGCCTTTTCCAGAATAGCAGGGTTCACGCCTTTAGTCTTAAAAAAAATTATGAGCGCTTCCCAGGAATCCGGCGCGTATCCGATCTTGAACTTACGCATCGTTTCATCGCCTATTCCCCGCGAAGCAAGATATTCCCTGGCTGCACCGTTATTGGCCAGGCTCTCCTGGAAGAACCGGGCAGCCAATTCGTTTATTTTATAAAGCTGGCTGGCAAGAGAATCTTCATCCCTGCGTCCTGCGCTATGCGGTAACATTACGCCCGCCTTTTTAGCGAGCATCTCTACCGCTTCCGGGAATTCTATGTTCTCATGCTTCATCAGGAACGAAAATACGTTCCCGCCGGCACCGCATCCGAAGCAATGATATATCTGTTTATCGGGACTCACGATGAACGACGGGGTCTTTTCATTATGAAAAGGGCACGTCGTTTTATAATTGCGCCCTATCTTTTTTAACGGTATGTAGCCTGATATCACTTCGACTATATCCGTCCTGTCACGCACCTGGTCTATTATGCTGTCTGGTATTGCCACTTACCTTTTTATCCTTACAAATCCCGAACAATCGACTATCTTCAGCTTCTCTGTTTTTTCAATCTCATCCAGAAGCAGATTCAATCCGAGAGTATCGCTTGCTATATGCCCCGCTATCACTACATTTATATGCTCGCCTTTGGCAAGTTTGAAATGCTCTTCGCTCAAATGCATGCCGACTATGGTGCCAACGCCTGCCTGCGATAAGCGCGGGAAGACTTTTTTGGGCCCTTCGGTGCCGCCTGTCATATCCACAAAAATTTTACCCGCTTTTTTGTCCGGATCCCCTATCAGTATTTTCGGACCGGAATTTTTCTTCATTGCGTCCGCGTATTCGGGTATATTCTTCAGAATGGCCACAACCTGCGACAGCTTGACCGGTTTTTTTCGATCAAATATCCTTTGCAAATAATCGGCTACGTGGTTATCGGCCGGAGTATGAACACACATATAGGGAATGTCTAGAAGCCTGGCTATATCAACGCTCCTGAAATGATTTGCCGGCGCTATCGCCCTCTCAACTTCGCCCATCCTCTCTTTTAACAGCTCATTTCCGATCTCGCGCGGTATGCCGTGCCTGGCCAGCATCGAGACCTGCAGACCCATAACATCGTAAAACCTCGCCCACGCGCCTCCTTCCGGATGGTGCGCCATGACAAGATCCACTTTATTTATTCCCCGATCGTTAAGCCTGTCTATAACCAGAAGTTCCGGGCCTTCCATATCTACGCCTACAGCCATCGTCTTTACTTCGGTATCCGGGTCGCCGTACAGCATCCTGGTGTCAGCATAAGGATTTGTAAGCCTCTCTTTATCGAAGGCTTTCTTATCAGCTCCCTTCAGGGCACGGTATTCTTTTTCTATCTTTGCGAGTTCTTTCTTTATCTCAGACTGCGGCCGCGGATCTTTTGCCATTCCTTTCCTGACAGCCGTCTTATAGATATCGACCAGTTTCATTTAATGCCCTTTCCGGTTTTTTTGAAAAAAAATTACCTTACAAATACACTGCATCAGCGCATTTGCTTCACTTCTTAACCTGCTCTTTAGCTGGATAGATCAAGAAACTTACTAATGAAGCGCCTTTTCCCACTCGGGAACTTTTTCTTTCTTCTTTTGAGGCGGCGCCTTATCTTTTACGATGTTCTTGACAACGCCATCCTTGGTGTCAGGCTTTATTGACGGCACGAATCCTGCGGCCTTCTCGTATATGGCCGGCGCTATCTTCAAAAAATACATGCCTGTCAGCGATCTCTCCTTTACAGACCAGGTAAGATACGACAGAGGGACTAGCGCGATCATGATAAGAACGATACTCGTCGTTATAGATGCCCGCGCTATCCCCACCACAAGGCCGCCGAACTTCTCCACCATCGGGTGCCAGGTCACCTTTATTATCTTATCCAGCATAGCCCTTATTAGCTTAAAGATAAAACCTATGCCAACGATTAAAACCGTAAAGCTCAAAAATTCGGCTAATCCTATAGGTAGATGTAATAGGTTTTCCGATAAATAAACGGCAAGATCGGTATAATACCGCAGGCTAAGCACGGCAGAACATATAATGGCTATCAAGGGGAATATCTCGTGGCTTAAGCCATCATAAAAAGCAACGTAACTTATTCTAAACATTATAATTAGGACTAAAATATCGACCCAGTTTGCCTTGCTTAATATTTCCATAAGTACCCTTTGTGCGGAATTGAAAGTATATCATAGAAAGGCTGGGTTGTCAAGGCGGGGGCCTGAAGGGTATAAAAAAAGAGGGTTCTTTTTTATTTAGAACCCCCTATTTAGGAACCCTCTTTTAAAAATCTCAGGCGTGATTTGACCTGGATTTTATATATCTTGACTCGAAAAAGGCCATGTCGCGGTTTATCTCGTTACACATCTTTTTCGCTTTTTTATAACTTAAATATCTTGAGACCTTCCTGCCAAAAATGTTATACGACCTTCTCGTCGATAGATACGGCATATCTTGCCTCCTTATTGTGCTAAAGTCGCCCTCATAAAGCAGACTTTAAAAGCATGCAGGAACCCTATGCTGTAAACGGTATTATTGAATACGGCATAGAACGTTCCCGTGATCTTGCATATGACCTTATCTTCACCCGCTGAATCGTTATGCTCCTTCATAATATGAAAATGTCTCTTCTCCTGCGTACCCTCCTTATTTTGCTCATTCAGCCATTTCTGCAGGCCTTCGACGTCCGGGGCCTGCATAACATCCTTAATAAAATAAAAGCACCGCCTCTCTGTCTTTGCGACGACTCCGTCTTTCTCAAAGACTTCTCTAAGGACAGTGTCTTTCTTCCTTAAATTACCCGCAGTTAGCTCTTTAAACATTATTTCTCTCATAATCGCCTCTATCTTAGGAATACTTTTTAAAACTTTTTAATTACTATTGAAAAAAAAATAGTCCTTTACTCCTTATACAAAAAGTATACCTGACTAACAAGCAAGCGTCAATAGTGCAAATCTTACTTTTTGAAATACTAACGGAATATTTTAGTTTTGCTCTCTTCGCCTTTCAAGAGCCTACGCATATTGTCCTTGTGTTTGTATATGCTGATAAGACAGACAATACTGCTGAAAAGTACCGTATAGAAAGGATATTTAAAAATGGCCGCAAATATCGGGAAAGAGATGAGAGCAATGATCGACGCCAGAGAGACATAACTTGTCATGGCAAAGATCAGCACCCATATGCCGATGACCGGTAAAAGTACCGGCCATGCCAGGGCGGCGCCTACCCCTATTGTGGTCGCGACCCCCTTGCCCCCTTTAAATTTTAAGAAGACCGACCAGATGTGGCCGCAGACCACGGTAAGCGCCATAAGGCCACGATAAAAATTATAATCGAGATCTATGTTGAATGAATAAAAAAAATCGGCTACAAGAGTTACGACCAGGAATCCTTTAAGGATATCTATTATTAGAGTAATGAGCCCCGGTATCTTGCCTACGGTCCTGACGACATTAGTAGCGCCGGCGTTCCCGCTCCCGACCTGACGGATATCCACTCCTTTCAGGACCTTGGCGAAAATGAAACTCGTCGGGAAAGAACCGATGAGGTATGCCGACACAACTGAAAGTATAAGCGCCAGATACGGGACCACTTTATGCCGCCTTCTTTACTACAGAATGGTTTTCATTCAAAAGCCTGCTGCCTTTTAATACATAGTCGATCCCTGATATCACAGTAAGCAACACGGTGATATTCCATATTATAAAGGACTGCTCGAACTTCACAAGGATCGACACTATAGTGATCATTTGAAAAAAAGTCGTTATCTTGCCGCTGACGCTGGGTGAGATCTTCAGGTTTCCCTTTATGAAATATATCGTCACCGACCCCAAGACTATTAACGCATCCCTCGAGATCACGATTATCGGGACATATGCAGGAAGCTTTAAATGGGCAGGAATGTTATTCGCTAAGCTAAGGCATATATACGCGCTTATCAGGAGAAGCTTGTCCGCCATCGGATCGAGTATCGTCCCAAGTTCTGTCTTCTGTTTCAGCGCCCTGGCTATGAGGCCGTCGGCTCCGTCGGAAATTATTGCCAGTATAAATAGAACGAGGGCTATATCCATCCTTGAATAGACGATCGCGGCTATAAAAAACGGAATAAGTATTATCCTGGCAACCGATATCCTGTTCGCTAGGTTCACTCAAAGCCTCCTTACTTTGTTATCTTCATCCTGTATAAAGGCCAGTAAATAAATATCACTTTGCCCAAAACATTTTTTTTCGGCACAAATCCCCAATAGCGGGAATCGCGCGAGCTCGACGTATTATCGCCAAGGGCATAATATGAGTCCTTCGGGACTTTGACGACCTGTCCCTCCTGCCCGTAAGGGCCTTCGTTAATATAGTCAACGGCGCGCACAGACACCGGTTCATCTACAACCTTGCCGTTTATATAGATCCGCCTATCCCTGATCTCAACCGTCTCTCCTCCGACTGCTATCAACCTTTTTACAAAATCTTTCTTGCCGTCTTCAGGCGAAATAAAAACTATTATGTCGCCGCGCTTCGGCTCCCTGACCGAGGGAAACCTGAAGTCGGTAAAAGGGACCTTGGCGCCGTAAAGGAATTTGTTAACGAATATTCTGTCGCCTATCTTAAAAGTCGGTATCATCGAGCCCGACGGTATTTTGAATGCCTGGACTATGAACGTCCTTATGATAAGCGCGAGCACAAGCGCTATGATGATCGATTCTGTCCATTCCCTAACCTGAGATTTCGGTTTGATATCCATCGTCTATTTTCCTTTTCTTTTTAAGCTTTCAACGCGGCGAAGAACGCTTCCTGGGGGATATCGATCTTGCCGAATTGCTTCATTCGTTTTTTACCGGCCTTCTGTTTTTCCCACAGTTTTCTTTTTCTTGTTATGTCGCCGCCATAACATTTAGCCGTGACATTCTTGCCTACGGACTTGATCGTTTCACGCGCTATCACCTGTCCGCCTATCGAGGCCTGCAAGATTATCTGGAAAAGATGGCGCGGTATAGTATCTTTTAATTTTTCTATTATTGCTTTGCCTTTTGCGTAAGCCTTGTCCTTGAACACTATCGAAGAGAACGCGTCATAAACTTCGCCGTTTATTAAAATATCGAGCTTCACTATCGTGGTCGGCCTGTAATCGAGCAATTCGTAATCGAGCGAACCATAGCCTTTTGTTACGGACTTTATCCTGTCGTAAAAATCGACTATTATTTCCGACAGAGGAATGTCGTAAGTGATCTGCGCCCTGTTCTCGTCCAGATAGTCGGTTGAGACATATGAGCCGCGCCTCGATTCTGAAAGCTCCAGTATGTTGCCTATGGATTCCTTCGGTGTGATTATATATGCCCTGACATAAGGCTCTTCGACTTCATCGACATCACCTGCGGTCGGGAGCTTCATCGGATTATCGACCTCGACGATCTCTCCGTTTTTCTTCATGATCCTGTATATTACGCTCGGCGTTGTCACCACAAGATTCAGGTCATATTCACGCTCAAGCCTCTCTTCCACTATCTCCATATGAAGCAGCCCGAGAAAGCCGCACCGGAACCCCATTCCAAGCGATGCCGATTTCTCCGGCTCGAATACAAACGACGCGTCTGACAGCCGCAGTTTATCGATGGCTTCTTTCAGCACCGAAAAGTCTGCGCTGTTCGCGGGATAGAAGCCGCTGAAGACCATAGGGTGCACTTTTTTATAACCGGGCAAAGGCTGAAGCGCGGGATTTTCCGCATCCGTTATGGTATCTCCTACGGAGACCTCTTTCGAATCCCTCATATTACAGGCTATATATCCTACCTCGCCGCAGGAAAGCTCATCGACCTGGTGTTCCCTAGGATTGAATACGCCGACTTCCAGCACTTCATATACCTGGTTATTCGCCATGGCCATTATCTTCATCTTCTTCCGTATAACGCCGTTCATGAGCCTGACCAATATGATCACGCCTTTATATGTATCGAATTTCGAATCGAATATGAGCGCCTGTAGCGGGTTTGTCCTCTCGCCTTTAGGCGGCGGTATCCTCTCGACTACGGCCTCGAGTATCTCCTGCGTGCCGATGCCCTGTTTCGCGCTGGCCAGAAGTATATTCTCCTTATCCAGGCCGAGGATATCGGATATCTCATGTCTTACCCTGTCTATCTGGGCGTTTGCAAGATCGATCTTGTTTATAACGGGTATTATTATAAGGTTATGTTCCATGGCAAGATACAGGTTAGCTACCGTCTGGGCCTCGACTCCCTGCGCGGCGTCTACTACGAGGAGAGCCCCCTCGCACGCGCCTATCGATTTCGATACCTCATATGTAAAATCGACGTGGCCGGGAGTATCGATGAGGTTTAATTCGTAAGTGTTGCCGTCTTTCGATTTAAAATTTATCCTGACGGCGCTCGCTTTTATCGTTATGCCGCGCTCGCGTTCAAGGTCCATGTCGTCGAGAAGCTGGTCATGGAACTCCCTCTCGCTTATCGCTCCGGTGAACTGGAGAATTCTATCGGCGAGCGTTGACTTGCCGTGGTCGATATGAGCTATGATCGAAAAATTACGTATTAAAGGTTTGTCCATTTTTCCTATATGCTATATGCTAATTTTTTCCCGAACTCTAAGATCGCAAGCGCCTTCTTTTCGCTCGACGCCTCGGCGTAGACCCTCAATATAGGCTCAGTGCCCGAAAGCCTCAGCATGAGCCACGAGGAATCATCGCAAATGAATTTATAACCGTCGAGTTTGTTAATATCGACGACCTTCCTGCCAAGGACTTCTTTCGGCGGGTCGGCCTTCAAAAGTTCCATCAATTTAGCTTTTTTGTCGTCCGGATATTTAACATCGAGCCTGCGGTATTCGTACGTGCCGTATTCTTTATCGATGCTTTTTAAGATATCAAGCATCTTCTTTTTTCTCATAGCCATCATCTCGAGCATAAGAAGCCCGGAGAGAATGCCGTCCCGTTCCGGTATGTATCCCTTGAACGCGACCCCGCCGGTCTCTTCTCCGCCGACCAGTATATCCTCTTTGATCATTATCTCGCCGATATATTTAAAACCAACCGGCGTTTCATATGTCTTAAGACCATATTTTCTGGCTATCTTGTTTATGAGGTCCGTTCCGCAAAGCGTCTGGACCACTCCGCCCTTCATCCCCCTGTCTTCAAGAAGATGCAGAAGTAACAGCGTCATGATCTTGTGGCCGGTCAGGAGCTTTCCGTTAGGCAAAGCTATGCCGAGCCTGTCTGCGTCCCCGTCCGTAGCTATACCGATGTCGTACTTGCCCTTCTTCACTTTTTCCGCCAACTCTTTTAAATTCGGCATTATCGGTTCCGGATTGATCCCTCCGAATCCAGGATTATTTTCGTTATGGATGATATCTACCTTGCATTTCCCGCCTTTGAGAAGCTCGGGTATGTAATTATTGCCCGTCCCGTACATCGAGTCGACCAGTACCTTAAGACGCGCGTTCTTAAGCAGCTTTATATTCGCATATTTCTTCACAAAATCGAGATGCTCCGGGACGATATTTTCCATTACTATCATATCTTTAGACTTTGCTTCGTCGAGCGTCATATATCTTATCTCGGTCTTGCCTAAATAAGATTCGAATGCTTTAGTGACCTCCAGGCCTGCGGATCCGCCGTAGTAAGCTTTGAATTTAATACCGTTGTATCTTGCGGGATTATGGCTCGCTGTGATCATTACGCCGCCGAAAAGGCCTCTGTCTTTTATCGCAAAACTCACTGAAGGCGTAGGAGTAGAACGACTGGATAAAATAACTTTTATTCCGTTAGCGGCCAGGACACAGGCAACAAGTTCGGCATATTTCTCGGAGAGAAACCTCGTGTCATAGCCTATTACGATCCTTTTGTCCTTGACCCTGGAAGCCGGGCCCTGGTCACTTTTAATATATTCCGCCATCGACTGAGCTACAATTTTCACATTGTCGAACGTAAAATCTTCGCTTATCACGGCCCTCCAGCCGTCAGTCCCGAACTTTACACCGCCCATCTATATCCCTCCTCGTATTTTTTTTATCGCTTCCGCGTAATTTTTTGTCCCGAATATTGACGTGCCCGCAACGATGACGTTCGCCCCCTTGACTATCACTTCCTGCGCAGTCATCTCATTCACGCCGCCGTCCACCTCTATATCTTTTTTAAATATCTTCCGTATCTCCTCTATCTTCGGCAGACAATCGCCCATGAATGCCTGGCCGCCGAACCCCGGCTCCACGGTCATTACAAGGATCATATCTACCATCGGCAGTATGCCCTGAAGTTTCGAGGCGTCCGTCTTAGGCCTGACCGAGACGCCGACTTTCTTTTTAAAATATTTTATTAGCCGTATGGTCTCTTTTGGATCTCCGTCGGCTTCTATGTGAAATGTAATTATGTCAGCCCCGGCTTTTACGAAACTCTCCACGTATTTCTGGGGCTCTTTTATCATCAAGTGGACATCGAGCGGCAATTTCGTAACAGGTCGTATCGATTTTACGACGACCGGCCCTATGGTAATGTTCGGCACGAAATGGCCGTCCATAACATCTATGTGGATCCAATCCGCCCCGCATTTTTCGACATCTTTTATCTCCTGGCCCAGTTTCGAGAAATCGGCCGATAATATGCTGGGAGCGATCAAGATCTTGGACATACAACGCCTCCATTTTAATTATGCTTTTTGAGACACCATAGCGTAAACTCTTCCTATATCCTCTAAAGTTATCACGCCTACTACTTTGTCATCCTTCATAACGGGCAAAGCGCCCATCTGGCGTTCATGCATTAGGGCCTGGGCCTTCGTGAGGGGATCCGTCTCTTTTACTTTGGGAAAACTCTTTCGCATCACGTCCCCGACCTGCTTCTCCATACCGAAATTGTGGATATTTATCATTATATCCTGCCGCGTAAGAAAACCTACCATCTCTCCTCCGTCCATCACAGGGAAATCCTCCTGGTGCGAATGAAATATCAGTTCAAGGACCTTGGCAAGGGTCGTGTCGCTCGGCAGGGTAATGAGATCGCGGGGCAGTATATCGCGAACCCTGAATTTTTTCAAGGCTTCTTTTACGTCGACCTGCGCTTCTTCATTCGACGCGGCAGTGTATATGAATATAGCTATTACGATCAGGATGATATTGAACCTCACTATACCGAAATACGCGAATGCGAGCGCAAAGAGGTGCCCGAAAGTTACGGCTATCTTTGTCGCTTTTTGATATCCTAATTTCACGGCAAGTATCGCGCGCAGGATCCTCCCCCCGTCCATGGGAAAAGCCGGCAGCAGATTAAAGCCGGCCAGCATGAGATTGATCCAATAAACGTATGCGAACGTAAGTTTCCACGTCATAGTGGAAAGCGGATGGAAGAGAACCTCGTCGCCCACCAAATACTTCATCGGATAAAATAAAATAACGATGACGGCAATATTGGATAAAGGCCCGGCAATAGATATGAAAAACTCCTGGCTCGGCTTTTCAGGCATCTTCGTCATAGACGATATGCCGCCTATGGGAAAGAGCGTTATCTCACGCACCGTTATGCCAAAACGCTTGGCCATCAGGCTGTGGCATAGTTCATGAATCGTTACAAAAAAGAAAACGGCTATTACAAGGAATACCCATTTGATACCGCCGGACAGGACTAAAAGAAGCAGGAGGAAGAAGGTGACATGGATATTGATCGATATGCCGAATACCTCAAAGAGTTTTATTGAGCCCTTCATGATAGATGAAATGCCTCCCTAATAGTTTTATCCTCTTTAATTGGGCTTATCACCGCAAGATTGAGGTTTTCGTTCAAGAACGTCTCCTTTGAGATCCTCATCAGATCCTCTACCGTAACAGCTTCGATACCGCCAAGTATCGATTTGGCGCTGAAATCTTTTTCTCCGCACGTAACCTTCTCGCCCAGCCACAGCATGTGGCTCATCGTGTCCTCGAGCGCAAAGAGCAGCTGGCCCTTATAATACTCTTTTGCGCGGCGCAATTCTTCTTTTGACACGGGTTCTTTTTTCATCCTTCCGATCTCCCGCAATATAACTTCGAGCGCCTTCGATAATTTTTGATGATCGACCCCTGCCGAAACTACGAACGCGCCACAATCTTCGTATTTTCTTACACTCGACGCGATCTCGTAACATAAAGCCATCTCATCTCTTACTATATGAAATAGCCTGGATGACATATTCGCGCCCATGATCACGTTCAGGAGGCTCAACGCGTATTTATCCGGATGGAACCTGTCTATCGTGTGAAGACCTAGGGCAACGTGGGTCTGCTCCGTCTCTTTTGTCATGAGTTTCAAATAAGGGCCTTTTCTGGCTATTTTTGCGCCTTCGAATCCGGAGGCGCTTTCTCCTTTTACGCCTGCCAGGTATTTGCCTGCTAATTTTGCAACGATATCTTCTTTGGCCTTTCCCGCGCATACAACAACCATGTTGCGCGGATTGTAATGGCCCTCTTTATACATAGCGACCTGATCTCTGGTAATGGCATTTACAGAGTCTACGGTGCCAGCAAGCGGCATGCCGAGCGGCTGGCCGGGCCACATCATCTCCGCAAGCACTTCGTGGACATGGTGAGACGGCATATCCTTATACATGTTTATCTCTTCGATGATGACGCTCTTCTCTTTTTTCAGCTCTTCTTCGTCGAGACGCGGGTTGAGGACCATGTCGCTCAATATATCTATACCCAGCTCAAGATCCTTCGCTAAAAGCTTGACCAGATAACAGGTATGGTCTTCTGCGGTAAAACCGTTGAAGCTGCCGCCCCGCCCCTCTATCTCCTGCTTTATCGTCGTCATGTCCCGCGTTTTAGTCCCTTTGAACAGGAGATGCTCCAGGATATGGCTTATGCCGCTATTCTTGGGGCTCTCATATCTTCCGCCTGCCCTTATCCATATACCTATGGCAACGGATTCCATGTGGTTCATCGGTTCCGACACTATCTTCAATCCGTTGGCCAACGAATCTATCTTATACATTGTCCTGACCTTTCTTTCGCGAGTCCATATAGCTCTGCAATATCATCTGGGCCGCGAGCTTATCGGTGACTTTTTTCCGCTTTGCCCTGCTCATATCGGCTTCGAGAAGCACCCTTTCGGCCTGAACCGTTGTAAGGCGCTCGTCCCATGTCTTGACCGGGATCTGGACGACCCTGGCAAGGTTGCCCGCGAACTCCACCACTTCTTTGGTTTTAGCGCTGTAGCTTCCGTCCATATTAAGAGGAAGGCCAACCACCACTTCCGTGACGTTATTCGCCTTGACCAGGCCATTTATAAGATCGAGGTCGCGCTGCAGGTCCTGCCTATAGATAGTATCTATCCCCTGGGCCGTGATCATAAGTTCATCGCTCAGCGCAGCGCCTATTCTTTTTGTTCCAACGTCAAGCCCTAGTAGCTTCATATAATTTTAATTATCTTTCCGTAGCCTTGTTTGCCACAACTAAAACATTATCTCTTGGAACAAATTTCCTTGCCCTTTCCGCCGACCAGAACTACGGCGTACACATTGTGACTTTTATATCCCATGTATCGCTGTGGCCATTTGTTTCGCGAAATTCGAGATTCGCGGAATCATCCTCTTCTTTTCGCCTATTATCCTGACTATGGCGCTTCCGACTATAATGCCATCCGAAACTTTCGCTATATCTTTTGCCTGTCCGGGGTTCGATATGCCGAAACCGACGGCAACAGGCTTATCCGTCAATTTTTTTATGGCTTTGACATTCGCAATAACTTCCGGCGGCAATTTAGACCGCGCGCCGGTCACGCCCGTCAAAGAAACGTAGTAAATAAAACCTGTCGAAACCTTCGCGATATGTTTTATCCGCTCTCGCGTGGAAGTAGGCGCCGCCAGGAATATCGTCGCGACCTCATGTTTTTTGCCCAGGGCGATCAGTTCTTTCGCCTCCTCATACGGCAGGTCCGGGATGATCACCCCGTCCACACCGCAAGCGGCACATGATCTGAAGAAAGATGTGAGCCCGTATTTAAAGACCGGATTGTAGTATGTCATGAAAACCAGCGGGATATCGGTTATCCTTCTCAGATGAACGACCATTTTGAATATCTTTTTTAAATTAACTTTATTCCGGAGCGCCCGGTATGAGGCAGCCTGTATGGTCGGTCCATCGGCCATAGGATCCGAGAACGGTATGCCGAGCTCTATTATATCGGCGCCCGAACTCTCGAGCGCCAGGACAATGTTCTCCGTAGTTGAAAGATCAGGATCGCCTGCGGTAATATAAGCGATGAACGCCTTGGCGCCGTATTTTTTCAATGCCTTAAATTTTTTATCTATTCTATTCATTTCAATTCCTTTAATATGATCGGATAATTCAGGACGAGCTCATTATCCAGGAAGACCTCGATCCAATATTTCCCGGGGTTTGGGAAGAGCAGGTTATTGAATCTCGATATAAGCGTATGGTGCCTGTCTATATCGGGAAGTTCAAATGCCTGATCATCCGTCTGAAATACATTAGATTTATCTATCGTATTGACGATGCGTATCTTTTGTGTGAATGTGCCTTCGCCCTTACACCATCTATTCACTACAAAAAGCATCTGATGCGTCGCGGGGAATTTTTTCGCGTTTATCGCCTCGAATAGTCCAATAAGGATGAACTTCCCGTTCTCCTCCCGCCTCACATCGTCGCACAACACCGAGAATTGCAAATCCGGTTTAATTTTCATGCCCGTCCCCTTTTGCTCGCGTATGTCGTAAGGTGCTGAGGATACGATGTTTCCGCCGTATACCCCAAGCCGCGGAGCATCTCTTCTAATTTAATGCATGTCTTTTCGCCGCCTATTTCATGATATGAGGCGATGGCCAGGTCGGGATTATTATTTTTCAAGATATCTTCGGCTCCCGTTACCGCCTCTATTTCAGACCCCTCGACGTCCCTCTTTATAAAATCGATTTTATCTACGCCGAGACTCTTTAACTCTTCGTCCAGGCTCACAACGGATATGCCGGTCATATCATTATCGTCCGTTAAAACCGGCTTCGGGTCGCTTTCTGCCTCGATAAATTTTTTTTCCGCGTTGATGAACTTCAATACCGTCTTATTGCTCCAAACTCCTTTATTGACTATCGTCACATTATCAAGCCTGTTCAGCTGTATGTTAAGCTTCAATTTGTCGTACATCAATAGATCGGGCTCGAAAGCCACCACTCTTCCTGACCCGCCTACTTTTTTGGCGGCATATAAAGTGAACTCTCCCACATCGGCGCCGCAATCGATCACAACTTCGCCGCTTTTTATTTCATGGTTCCTTACATACCCCTTTAATGACCGCTTGAGCTCGCCTTCGACCTTGACACATGATAAAAAACTAATATCATTTTTAAATCTATACTCAAATACGCCTTTTTTATAATAAACATAAAACCCGTTTTCTCTGGATCTCTTACGATTATAATAAAGCCTGTAATACAGGCTCCTCATCGCTTCCTTGACATTGCCCTCTGGGATCATTCTGAAAAAAAGCCTATTTATTTTCATGAAGCATACCTTATCCGAAAATTATACATCAAAAAATGCCTCTCACTATGTCCATATCCTTATCGCCTCTGCCTGAAAGATTGACGAGAATGATCTTGTTCCTAGGCAGGCGTTTTGCCAATTTTACCGCATGATATAATGCGTGCGAAGATTCAAGCGCGGGTATTATGCCCTCGAGCTCTGTCAGCATCTTGAATCCCTCAAGAGCCTCTTTATCGGTGACCGCAACATATTTTGCGCGTCCCATCTCTTTTAAATATGAATGTTCAGGCCCGACGCCCGGATAGTCCAATCCCGCAGATATGGAATGCGCTATCTCGATCTGTCCGTCAGGATCCTGCAGAAGATAGCTCTTCGAGCCGTGCAGTATGCCGACAGATCCTTTGCATAAAGTCGCGGCGTGTTTAGTCGTATTCAAGCCAAGGCCCGCGGCTTCGACGCCGATAAGGCCTACTGTTTTATCTTTCAGGAACGAATAGAAGATGCCCATCGCATTCGATCCGCCGCCTACGCACGCAACGACATGGTCCGGTAGCCTGCCTTCAGCCGCAAGCATCTGGCGTCTCGCCTCCCTGCCGATCACAGACTGAAAGTCCCTCACCATCATCGGGTACGGATGCGGCCCTGCCACCGAGCCTATGACATAATATGTGCTGGCGACATTTGTCACCCAATCCCTTATGGCTTCGTTCATCGCGTCTTTTAAGGTCTTTGACCCGGAAGAGACGGGAGTGACTTTAGCGCCCAGTATCTTCATCTTAAATACGTTTATTGCCTGGCGGCGTATATCTTCTTCGCCCATGAATATTTCGCATTTCAGGCCGAACAATGCCGCCACTGTCGCTGTCGCTACGCCGTGCTGGCCTGCCCCGGTCTCCGCGATCAGGCGCGGCTTCTTCATCCGGAGCGCCAGAAGTCCCTGCCCCAGCGTGTTATTTATCTTATGCGCCCCCGTATGTAAAAGATCTTCTCTCTTCAGATAAATTTTGGCGCCGCCCAGTTTTTCGGTCAGGCGTTTCGCGTAATATAATAAAGTAGGCCTGCCCGCATAATTTTTCAGGATCGCTGCAAACTCTCTACGGAATAATTTATCTTTTTTGGCCGCGAAATATTCTTTCTCGAGCTCGGCCAGGGCAACCATCAGCGTTTCGGGCACGAACTTCCCGCCGAAACCGTCGAAATAGCCTTTTTTATCGGGTTTCATCAGTCAAGTTTCCTTATATTTTCGACAAATTTTTTCATCAACCCCGGGTCTTTTTTGCCCGGCGATCTTTCGACGCCGGTCGAAACATCTACGCCGTAAGGCACGATCTCCTGTATAGCACGGCCGACATTCCCGGGATTAAGCCCGCCGGAGAGTATCACAGGCCTCAGAACCTCAAAGTCCTTCAATATCTTCCAATCGAAGGTCTCGCCCGTGCCGCCGATCGAATCGGTCTTGTGAGTATCGAATAGATAAAAGTCCGTATCGTAATCGTTAACTTTTTCCAGGTCTTTTTTATTTTTGAGCCGGAACGCTTTCATCACTTTATATTTTGTCCTGAAATAAGCGCAATAATCCGGCGTTTCACTACCGTGGAATTGCAGAATATCAAGCGTTGCATTCTGCACTATTTCTATGACCTTCTCTTTTGTTTCATCGACAAATACGCCGACCTTTGCAATATACGGAGGCAGCTCGTTTGCGATGTCTTCGACAGTCATCGGGTCCACATATCTTTTGGAATTTTTATAAAAGACAAATCCCAGCATATCCACGCCGAGTGACGCCGCCGCTATAGCGTCTATCTTATTCGTTATCCCGCAAATTTTTATCTTCGTCATCAGTATCTCATTATCTCGCGCATCTTTGAAGCAATATCGTCAGCCTCCATGAACGCCTCGCCTATCAGGACCGCATTTACGCCGAGTGACTTCAAGAACATCACTTCCTCATAGCTCCTTATGCCGCTCTCCGAAACTTTGATCTTATTCGGCGGCAGCAGACGGACCAGTTTCTGCGTAGTGCCAAGATCCACCTTAAAAGAATGGAGGTCCCTGTTATTGATACCTATTATGGCTGCATCGGTCGTAAGCACCTTCTCGATATCTTCCTCATTATGGGCCTCCATCAAAACATCGAGGCCTAATGAGGCTGCGAGATCATAGAAGGCCTTCAATTCATTGACCGCTAACAGATCCGCTATCAGAAGAATGGCATCGGCCCCAGCCGCGACCGATTCATATACCTGATATTCGTCAATAATAAAATCTTTCCTTAGTACCGGCAGGGAGACGCTTTCCTTTACCTTTTTTATATATTCAAGCCTTCCTTCAAAGAACCGCTCGTCGGTAAGAACGGATATGGCGCCCGCACCGTTCGCCTGGTATGTCGCAGCGATCTTTGAGGGATTAAAATCTCCCCTTAATATGCCCCGGGAAGGCGACGCCTTCTTTATCTCGGCGATCAAGTTCATATGATGCGGCCGCGATATGTTTTTCCTGAATGAGCTTTTGACGTAAATGTTCTTTGCTTCCCGGATAAGGTCATCCAGAGGCTTTATCTTCTTCGCTTCCTCTATGTTACGTTTTTTCTCTTCTATTATGCGTGAAAGTATCATCTGTTTGTCATCTCTATAAGGGCCGATAATTTATCAAACGCTTTCCCTGAGTCTACAGATTCGGCGGCCAATTCCATCCCGGCCCTGAAATCTTTGGAAAGCCCCGCACAGACAATAGCAGCGCTTGCGTTCATCAATACGCAATCACGCCGGGGGCCTTGCTCGCCCTTCAGAATAGACGTCATGATCCCGGCGTTCTCTTTTGCACTGCCGCCCGATAGATCATCAAGACGCGCTTTCTTGACGCCAAAATCTTCAGGAGATACAAAATAAGTCGCAAGCTTGCCGTCTTTAAGTTCTGTAACTTTTGTTCTGTCCGCGATCGTTATCTCATCCAGGCCGTCCATGCCATGCACTACAAAAGCTCGTGTCAAGCCCAGATT
Organism: Candidatus Omnitrophota bacterium; assembly: GCA_003142795.1. Taxonomy (GTDB): domain Bacteria; phylum Omnitrophota; class Gorgyraeia; order 2-01-FULL-45-10; family 2-01-FULL-45-10; genus FEN-1320. The sequence goes on along the minus strand of PLNN01000037.1, from coordinate 9,068 downwards.
TTTAAGAACTCCCGCCAGAGTCTCCGTCAATTTAGCATCATATACGCCTATCACCTGATATGCGGCGTTAGCCGGATTCGAAAGCGGCCCAAGGATATTAAAGATCGTCCGCCCTGTCAATTCTTTGCGGGCTGAAATCGCATGTTTCATCGCAGTGTGAAATGAAGGCGCAAACATGAATCCTATCCCGACTTTTTCAATAGATCCAGCCACCCGCTCCGGTGGTATATCAATTTTTACGCCGAGCGCCTCCAGGACATCAGCCGAACCACATTGGCATGACGCAGATCTGTTGCCGTGCTTCGCCACTTTTATACCGCAGCCAGCTGCGACAAACGCGGCTGTCGTAGATATATTGAAAGTATTAAGTCCTGTGCCGCCCGTGCCGCAGGTATCTATCAATGCCGGGCCATCCCCATGAATACGTATGGCCTTTTCCCTCATTACTTTTGCCGCCGCCGTTATCTCTTCGACGGTTTCGCCCTTCGCGCGCAGGGCATCAAGAAATTCTTTTGTATCGTCGATCGCCGCCTTACCCGACATTATCTCATTGAAAGCCGCACGCATTTCCGCGCCGGTCAGGTCAATTCTTTTCTTCGTTTTCTCGATCGCTTCCCTTATCACGCCGTTATAACTCCAAAAAATTCTTTAATATCTTTTTGCCTTCCAGCGTCAATATCGATTCCGGATGGAACTGAACGCCATATATGGGATAAACTTTGTGCTCCAGCCCCATTATCTCTTTATCGTCAGTTTCGGCCGTTATCTTTAACGCAGCCGGCAGACTTTTTCTTTCTACGAGAAGAGAATGGTACCGCGTCGCCTCGAAGGGATTAGTCAAACCTTTAAATATTTTTTTACCATCGTGATGTATAAGCGAGGTCTTTCCGTGCATCAGCCTTTTAGCCAGGATTATCTTGCCGCCGAACACTTCACCGATCGCCTGATGGCCGAGGCATACGCCGAGTATGGGCGTAGTTTTCCCGAAAGCGCGAATGACATCCTCGGATATGCCGGCGTCTTTCGGCTCGCCGGGCCCCGGGGAAATGACTATCTTTTCCGGTTTCATATTACGTATCTTGTCGATCGTGATCTCGTCATTACGGTAAACTTCCAGTTCGGCGCCAAGTTCGCCCAGATACTGGACGAGGTTGTAAGTGAACGAATCGTAATTATCTATCATGAGGATCATTCTAATCCCCCTTCCGTCATTTCAATAGCCCGCAGGAGCGCTCTGGCCTTGTTCATCGTCTCTTCGTATTCTTTCTCTGGTATAGAATCGGCTACTATTCCTCCGCCCGCCTGGATATATGCGGTCTTGCCTTTTATCAGGATGGTCCGTATCGTTATGCAGAAATCAAGATTCCCGGAAAAACTGAAATATCCGACNNCTTTGGAGCTCCACTTACCGTCCCTGCCGGGAACGTCGCACGCATAACGTCGAACGCATCTTTACCCTTTTTCAGGCTGCCCGATACGTCGCTCACCAGATGCATGACGTGGGAATATTTCTCTACGGTCATGAGCTCTGAAACCTTTACGGTCTTATAATCGCAGACCCTTCCGATGTCATTCCGGCCAAGATCTACCAGCATTATGTGCTCTGCCTTCTCTTTGGGATCGGCCAAAAGATCCTTTATCAGCGCCGCGTCCTCTTTTTCCGACGCCCCTCGCCGTCTGGTCCCGGCGATCGGCCTGACCTCCACCGTGCCCTCTTCGCACCTGACCATGATCTCGGGCGATGCCCCGACAAGGTAAAAATCTTTCAGTTTAAGATAATACATATATGGCGAAGGATTTATGGAGCGGAGGGCCCTGTATATCTCGAATGGGTCGCTTGTTATGGGCACCTCTAATCTCTGCGACGGCACTACCTGTATTATGTCGCCTTTTCTTATATACTCTTTGGCCTTTACCACAAGTTTTTCGAACTCTTGCTTCGTGAAATTAGATCTTAATTTCAGAGGAGATTTTTTATGCTTTTTGGAGTGCGAGGTTTTCTTCACCGAACAAGATTTAAGCTTCTTTACGAGCCTATCGATCTTAGCGACCGCTTCTTCATATGCCTCTGATGCGCTCGTTTTGACGTGCGCGTTCGAAACCACCTTTATCTTATGATCTCTGTGGTCGAATATAAGGATGGTGTCCGTAAGCATGAAGACCGCATCCGGCACCTTGAGATCGTCCGTATTCTTATCGGGTATCTTCTCGATAAAACGGATAATGTCATATCCGAAATAACCTACGAGCCCTCCGGAAAATCTGGGAAGCCCATTCACATTTACGAATTTGTACTGCGAAAGTATATTTTTTAATACATCTATCGGGTCTTTGGCCGTGAAAATCCTAGTCGACTTGCCTTCGCGCAGGCTTACATTATTTCCTTTGCTCGAAAAGACTAAAGATGGATCGCTTCCGAGAAAAGTATATCGCGCTATCCGTTCACCGCCCTCGACCGATTCGAGTAAAAATGAATAATCCCCGGTGTCTATCTTTGTAAAAGATGATAACGGCGTTTCGAAATCGGCCAGGATCTCGGCATACACAGGGATAAGATTCCCCTGTTTAGATAATTTTATGAATTCTTCTTTTGTCGGATAATAATTCATTTTTTATAGACCTTGCATGGGTCAAATACGCGTTTTCCCACGACCTTTACGCCGCCAATTTTATCCATCGTCCTGAAATAACAGGTGAAATAGCCTTCATGGCATGCCGCGCGTTTCTGGTCGACCTGGAAGAGGATGGAATTGCCTGCGCAATCTATGCAGAGCGACCTGACTTTCTGCGTGCATCCGCTCGTCTCGCCTTTAAGCATGAGCCGGCCCTTCGAACGCCTGAATACGTATATCAAGCCTTCATCGAGCGTCTTTTCAAGCGCTTCGCGGCTCATGTAACAAAGCGTCAGGACCGCCTTCGTCTTCCGGTCTTGTATTATCGCGGGAACCAATCCCTTGTCGTCGAATTTTATAAGCTCCAGTATGTTGCTCATGGTCTTATCGTTACTCCTTTTTTTCTTAAATACTCTTTAGCCTCTGCTATCCTGTATTCACGGAAATGGAATATCGAGGCTGCCAATACCGCATCTGCCCTGCCCTCGGTCAGCGCGTCATAAAGGTGCTCAAGCGATCCTGCGCCGCCGGACGCTATGACCGGGATAGTGACCGATCCGCTTATCTTTCTCGTGAGGGCGATGTCATAGCCCTCCTTTGTGCCGTCATAGTCCATGCTCGTCAAGAGTATCTCTCCGGCGCCGCATGACTCCATTCTCTCGGCCCATTTGACAGCGTCAATACCTGTCGGCGTCCTTCCGCCGTTAATATATACTTCCCAAGCCTGTTTTGCCCTGGTCTTAGTCTTGCATTTGGCGTCTATCGCCACGACTATGCACTGGCTGCCGAACCTGGCAGCGGCCTTCTTTACAAATGCAGGATCTTTCACAGCGGCTGTATTTATCGATACTTTATCGCATCCGGCATTCAGGAGATCTCGTATATCCTCTATCGCCCGTATGCCTCCGCCGACCGTGAACGGGAGGAAAACGCTTTCTGCCACTTTTCTTGCAAGCTCAAGCGTCGTCTTCCTCTTCTCATAGCTTGCCGTGATATCGAGGAAAACCAGTTCGTCGGCGCCTTCTTTATCGTAGAATGCCGCGTTCTCGACCGGGTCGCCGGCATCGCGCAGTTTTATGAAATTCACGCCTTTTACAACACGTCCGTCTTTTATGTCAAGACACGGTATTATTCGTTTTGTGAGCATATCTTTATCGCTTCCGCCAGGTCTATCTTATCCTCGTAGAGCGCCTTTCCTATTATCATCCCCATAAGGCCGTCCTTTTCCAGCGCTTGCAGCTTTTTTACGTCCTCGATGGACGATATTCCGCCTGACGCCACCACATCGAGATGCGTAGATTTTAAGAGTTCTTTAAGGCTGCGTATGTTCGGTCCTTCAAGCATGCCGTCCCTGGCAATATCCGTATAGTTTATCGTTGTGATCCCCATGGCTTCAGCTTCTTTCGCTAAATTTATAGCCGACATCCTGGTATTGTAAAGCCAGCCTTTAGAATAAACGGTCCCGTTCTTCGCGTCGACGCTTACGACGATCCTATGTTTGAAATTTTTCCCGACGGCCTCCAGGAACTTCATGTCAAGCGCCTTTGTCCCTATGCAGACCTTGTCTATGCCGGCCCCCAGCACCATCTCTATCGTCTTCACATCCCTTATGCCGCCGCCGACTTCTATATCCGATTGTATCGATCCGGCTATCCTCTTTATAACATCGAAGTTCTTCAAGCTTCCTTGCAAAGCGCCGTCCAGATCGACTATATGAATGAGATCGGCACCGAATGATGCCCAGCGTTTGGCGACTTCAACAGGATCTTCGGAATAGACAGTTACCTTATCCGCCATCCCTTGAGTAAGTCGGACTACCTTGCCGTCTTTTATGTCTATAGCCGGAATAACTTTCATTTTATCCTTACAAAATTCTCCAGCATCTTCAGTCCTAATTCCTGGCTCTTTTCCGGATGGAATTGCAAGCCGTAAACATTATCTTTGCATATCCCAGATACAAAATTTATCCCGTAATCGGTAGTAGTCAAAATTATATTCTTATCTTTCAGTTTAACGTAATAAGAGTGCACGAAATACGTGAATGAGTTATCCGGTACGCCTTTTAATATCCTTGCCCCCGGGTTGTTGGCAAATTTTATATTGTTCCACCCCATATGAGGTATTTTAAGGGCATCCTTCGGGAATTTAAATCTCTTTGATTCGCCTTTCAGGATGCACAACCCCTTAACGCCCGGGGCCTCCTCGCTCTTCTCGAATAATAACTGCAGTCCCAGGCACAGGCCAAGAAATGGTTTGCCTTCCGCGATCGCGGCCTTGATCGGTTCAACAAGCTTGCGGTATTTCAGTTCTTTCATAGCGGCGCCGAACGCTCCTACGCCGGGGAATACAAGTTTTTCACATCTGGCCAGGTCTTTCTGACTGGACGTTACCTTCACACGGCCGCCGACCAGTTCCAAAGCCTTCTCGACACTGCGAAGATTTCCCATTCCGTAATCGATGACTGCTATCATTGTCTTCCTAATCTATCGTTCCTTTGGTCGACGGAACGCCTTTTCTGCGCGCGTCTATCTGCGTCGCTTCGTCAAGTGCCATACCTAACGCCTTAAATATAGCTTCAAGCACATGGTGCGTATCTTCGCCTGAATATACTTCAACATGTAGGTTTATGTTAGCATTCTTGGCGAATGTATCCAGGAAATCTTTGCCATCATCTATCGTATAGCGCTCTGCCGCCGCAAGCGTTTCGCTGTATTTCGGTGTCTTCCATACGAATGCGTACCTGCCGCCGATATCGACCATCACCTTTGCAGCCGCCTGGTCCATCGGGACCTCTTTGGAGCCGTATCGTTTGATCCCGGCGCAGTCACCAAGGGCTTGCTTGAAGGCCTTACCCAATACTATCGCAATATCCTCATTTGTATGATGCGTATCGACCTTCAGGTCTCCTATAGCATTTAGCTCAAGATCGAACAAACCATGAAACACAAATAGAGTAAGCATATGATCAAGGAATCCGATCTTGCTGCTTATCTCACTCTTGCCAGTTCCATCAATTGTCAGGTCAATATAAACATCTGTTTCAGTAGTTTTGCGTGCAGTTTTTGCACGTCGTATTTTCTTAGTCATATAATCTCCCTATTCTGTTCTCCAGGTAAAATTTTTCAATCGTCAGTAATGTGATGTGGCGATGTGGTGNNGAACCACTCGACACAGCACATTGTTGTGTTATGAAAAATTTTACTACCCCTTATTCAAATCTGACTTTTACCGAATCCAAATGTTTAGTCAATCTCTCGATCTCCGCGACCTTTTCAAGCGGCTCGCGGATCTTTTCGAGCGCTTTTTTCGTATACGATAGAATATGCGAACTCTTATAGAAATCCGACAGCCCAAGTCCCGAGAAGAAACGCGCGCTTCCGCCTGTAGGCAGGACGTGGCTTGGGCCCGCGACATAATCGCCCACAGCCACCGGCGTATACGGCCCGAGGAATATGGCGCCGGCATTGACTATTCGTCTGGCTATCCTCTTGGGGTTGTTCGTCAATATCTGCAGGTGTTCAGCTGCAAGCATGTTGGCGACGTCCGCGGCCTCGTCCATGTTCTTCACGAGGATCACATACCCCTTTAAGTTCTCCTTCTTAATGATCGCTGCCAGCTTCTTTGAATTCGTGATAAGTATCGACAGTCCCATGAAATGCTCTGCCTGGGCCTCAAGGTCCGCCTTTACAAAATTTATATCGGAAAACTGGTTCGCTATTATCACGACTTCTGTCGGGCCCGCGAGCATGTCTATATCGCAATAGCCGAAGACCTGGCGCTTTGCTTCAGTTACATATGCATTCCCTGGGCCGACTATCTTATCAACTCTCGGTATAGTCTTTGTCCCGAACGCGAGGCTGGCGATAGCCTGGGCGCCCCCGACTTTATATATCTCATCGACTTTTAATAAATTCGCAACTACCAGGATATGCGGGTCGACCGTTTTATACTGATTCGGCGGCGTAACCAACACTATCTTTTTAACACCCGCCATTTTTGCCGGGATGACCGTCATGTAAACGCTCGATACGAGCGGCACGGTCCCGCTCGGAACATATATGCCCACTTTCTCGAGCGACGTAACTTTTTCGCCCAGCAGAACGCCGTCAGCGTCTTTGATCTTCCACGATTTTTTGAGCTGTTTTTTGTAAAATTTATTTATATTATCCAGTATGACTTTAAGCGTGGAGACGAATTCCGGCTTTATATCCTGGTAAGCGCCTGAGGTCTCACACTCAGAGACCCTCAGGTCTTTAGGCGTAAGCTTTACATGGTCGAATTGCCTCGTATATTTTATGACGGCCTCATCGCCGTTTGTCCTGACGTTCTCTACGATCTTGCGCACGCTTTCGCTCACGCGCTTATTACGGCCCGAATTTCTATCGCAAAGTTTTTGAAATTGCTTACTGCCGACTCTTACGAGTTTCATTTTATCCTCGCTTTCAAACTTTCAATAACTTTATCAATGGCGCCTTTCAGCTTATCGGGCGACTTGCCTCCGCCCTGCGCAAAGCCCGGCTTGCCGCCGCCGGAGCCGTCGACCAAAACGGCCATCTCTTTTGCCAGGCTGCCGGCATTTAAACCTTTTCTGGCCAGGTCATCCGTTATCGATGTTATGAAAGATACCTTACCTTCGCCCTTAGTCGCCAGGATGACGGCTGCCGAGACAGCTTTCTCTTTTATTTTATCGCTCAAGGCCCTCAAGCCTTCCATATTAATGTCATCTACTATTTCAGCTATAATTTTCGAAGAGCCAAAATTTTTTGCCTTAGCGACAAATGCGTCGACTTTGGCGACCTCTTCTTTGAGTCTTGCATCAAGACGCTTTTTTTCTTCGCCTTTCTGGCTTTCAGCTTTCGACTTTCGGTTTTCGGCTTCTTTTTGTTCCTTGATCCATGCCGTTGCCGCATCGCCGGTCAGCGCTTCTATACGCCGCACGCCTGAGGCAATGGAGCTTTCGCTTATGATCTTGAATACGCCTATATCTTTGGTATTATCAACGTGCGTTCCGCCGCAAAACTCCTTCGACACAATACCTATCGTAACGACGCGCACTTTATCACCATACTTCTCATCGAAAAGCGCTGTAGCGCCCTCTTTTTTCGCGGTTTCGATATCTTTTATCTCTTTTTTTACCGTAATGGCCTTCTTTATAAACTCGTTTACGAGCTCCTCAACTCTGGCGAGCTCCCGCTCTTCCATCTTCTTCATATGCGTAAAATCGAACCTCAGATGTTCGGCGTCGACAAGCGAACCGGTCTGGCGGACATGCTCGCCCAAAACTTTCCGCAAGCCAGCCTGCAAGAGGTGCGTCGCAGTATGATTTGCCATGACTTTTTTTCTTACGGGTTCATCGATCGAGACCTTGGCGGCCTCGCCTTTAACGATAGCCCCGCGCAAAATTTTACCGATATGGACTATCGTATCGCCTATCTTCTTAGCATCTTCAACTTCCATGGCCCCGGATTTTGTCTCTATCTTGCCCCAATCACCGACCTGGCCGCCTGATTCGCCATAGAATGGCGTTTTGTCCAATATGATCTCATTACCGCTCATGACAACAAGGACCTTAGCATCCGCATGCGCTTTTTCATAACCGAGAAACTCTGTCTTCAAACCGAACGCTTCGACTTTTTTCGCGAACGTCTCCGAGAATATCTCGCCTTTTATCTTAGTCTTCGCGCGCGACTGTTCCCTTTGCTTATCGAGCAATTTTTCAAAGGCGGTTTTATCTATTTTCAGCTTAAAACCTTCTGCAATCTCTTCAAGCATGTCATACGGCATCCCATAAGTATCATAAAAATTGAATGCGGCCTCTGCCAATTTTCCCGTCTCTTTATTTTTGGATATCCTTTCAAAAACTTCTTCTACTTTCGGGACCTGAATATCGATAACGCTTAGAAAATTCTCTTCTTCCTTCTTAACAACTTGCGCGATATCGTCCCGCTTCGATCTCAAGTCAGGATATGCCCCACCCATAACTTCAGCTACCACACTGACCAATTTATATAAAAACGGTTCTTTAATACCAATATCCTGCCCATGGCTCATGGCACGACGGATCAGCTTTCTGACAACGTATCCGCGTTCTTCGTTCGACGGCATAACTCCATCCGCAATACAAAATGTCACCGCACGGACATGATCGGCTATCGCATTTATCTTTGCCCTGGCTTCCGGACCCTGGCCCCTGACCCCTTTTTCTATTTCAGCCACCAACGGCACAAATATATCTATCTCAAAATTCGTCTTTACGCCCTGCATGACGGACGCCAGGCGCTCCAGCCCCATGCCCGTATCGATATTCTTCGCCGGTAATGGCGGAAGTCTCCCGTCAGATTGCCTGTCAAATTGCGTGAATACCATATTCCAGACTTCAACGAATCTGCCGCAATTACATTCCGGCGTGCAGTCAGGTTTTTTGCATCCGACATCCTTACCATAATCGTAAAATAT
>PLNN01000060.1 GCA_003142795.1 Candidatus Omnitrophota bacterium | reverse complement strand
GGCCAATGAAACTGCTCAACAGTTTAACGCACTTGCAGGTTCAGTGGCCATCGAAATTTTTCCACAGCAAATCGCATGCCTAATGCGATTTGCGGCAAGCGAAGGCAACACCCGAAAGTAAATGCCGGACTAAGGGCGAAAAATTTAAGGATTTTATGCGCAATATCAAGCTTACAATCCGTTATGACGGTTCTCGGTACGCGGGATGGCAGTTCCAGAAGAACGCGTTAGCCATCCAGGAAGTGATCCAGCGCGCCATTAAAAAGATAACCGGCCGAAGCATAAACCTCACCGGTTCCGGCAGGACCGATGCCGGCGTCCACGCAGAAGCCCAGGTAGCCAACTTCAAAACCCGTTCAAAGATCCCGCTCAAAAACTTGCGGATGGCGTTAAATAGCGCTCTTCCCAAAGATATCGTGATCATCAATATAGAGGAAGCCGGCCCCAAATTCAATTCCCAGCGCAGCGCGCGGTCAAAACTCTACCGCTACACTATATATAATAATGACTTTATCGATCCGTTCATGCGCAGATACGCCGCAAAATGTTTTTTTAAGCTCAATATCGCAGCCATGAGAAAAGCGGCCGGATATTTAACGGGCCGCCACGACTTTACGTCTTTCCGGACCTGGGGCGGAGAAGAGAAGGATTCGATCCGTAAAATAGAATACATTAAAATTGCCAAATCGAAAGATGTAGTGTATATTTATATAAAAGCTAACGGTTTTCTTTACAATATGGCCAGGAGTGTCGTCGGGACGCTGGTGGAAGTAGGGCGCGGTAAATTCAGGATCGAACAAGTTAAAGAGATCCTCTCGAAGAAAGATAGAAAATGCTGCGGGCCTACTATGCCGGCAAAAGGCCTTTGTCTGGTGAAAGTGTTTTACTAAAAAAGGAGGGGGCATGCTGATAAAGAGCGTTTTGATCGCGATGTCGTTTGGATATATCCTGTGCGTTATAGCGAAGAAGCAAACGGGCATTCTCAAATCATTAGGTTATACGCTTGGTGTGATCATATTGGCCTTGTCCCTTTTTTACGGGCTAATGATGTCCTGGACTACCTGCACGATGATGGGTAAGTCGGACGTAATGTGCGGGATGAAGGGCAGTATGGTTAAGGCCGGACATCATCAGATGATGAAAAGGTGAACAAGAAATATAGTACAATAGTTTTTGATCTCGGCAATACCTTAATAAGGTTCGATCACAGTATATCCGCGAAAAAGATCGCGAATCTGTTCCATCTTGATTCGAAGAAGATATACGACACGTTCTTCGATTCGCCCATAACGAGGGCATTCGAGAAGGGCGAGATATCGCCGAAGGAATTCCATAAAAGGGCATCGCTACTGCTTGGCGTGAGGATGCCCTTTAAGGATTTTACGGATATCTGGAACGACATCTTCTGGGAAGATAAAGAGGTCTGCGAGCTCGCAAGGCAATTAAAAAAGTCCTACAAACTTTTTCTCCTTTCCAACGTAAATCGCCTTCACTTCGAGTATATACAGAAAAAATTCGATATAATAAAGATATTTGACGAAGTCATTCTTTCTTTTATGGTCGGTGCTATCAAACCAGACCGGGTTATTTTCGAGGATGTGATAAGGCGCGCCGGCAACGACCGCACAAAGCTCTTATATATAGATGACAGGGAAGACCTGATAAAGGAAGCCCTGTTGCTGGGCATAGATTCTATAAGATGCGAAGGCGCCGGTAAGCTAAAAGAAGTAATGGCGCAAAAAGGCGTTATTTAGCTTAATAAAATATTTTATTGACAACATTTGACCGATATGGTAACATCAATCGCCTCAAGTGACGAGGCATTTTTTTGTTCTAACTTACGGAAGAGATATGAAAACATACATTGCGAAGGATAAAGACATACAAAAAGATTGGTATATAGTTGATGCCAAGGACAAGATCCTGGGGCGGCTTGCTTCGAAGGTAGCCAGCATCCTGAGGGGCAAGGATAAGGTCATCTATTCACCTCATCAGGATACGGGCGATGAGGTCATAGTGATCAACGCCTCAAAGATCAAAGTTACCGGCAAGAAGATGGACCAAAAGTTATATAAACGGTATTCCGCGTATCCGGGCGGCCTCAATCAGGAAACTATGGCTGTGATGATGAAGAAGAAACCGGAATATGTCATACGTCATGCGGTGATGGGAATGCTCCCGGGCAATAAGCTGGGTGAAAAGCTGTTGAAGAAACTGCGGGTATACCCGGGCGAAGCGCATCCGCATGCCGCTCAAAAACCAAAAGTGCTGAACATAGCTTAATCAAAGGATAAAAAGAAATGGCAGAGAAAGTTCAATATTTCGCTACAGGAAGGCGCAAGAATTCGATAGCGCGCGTAAGGCTCATTGCCGGGGAAGGCAAGGTAACGGTCAACGAAAAGCCTTTTGAGCAGTATTTCCCCAGGGAATCGAACCGCCTTATCATAATGCAGCCTTTGGAGCTCGTGAAGCTGAACGGCAAGTTCGACGTGTTGATCAACGCGAACGGCGGCGGATTGAGCGGCCAGGCCGGCGCGGTGAGACAGGGAATAGCCAGGGCCCTTGTGAAGATGGACGAGAAATTGAAAGCCGACATCAAAAAGGCAGGTTTCCTGACCCGCGATTCCAGGATGAGGGAGCGCAAAAAATACGGCAGGAAAAGGGCCAGAAGGAGATTCCAGTTCACGAAGAGATAATCACTTAAACATCGACGATATTTTAAAGCCTATCGTGGCAGTCTCCGACGGAGATTTTAGTTGACACGATAGGCTTTTTGTTTTAATATAGACTGTATTCACGACGAGAAAGGAAGAACGTTATGTTAAAAGTAGGAGTGGTCGGCGCGACGGGATATGCCGGCGAAGAAGTGATAAAGATCCTGGTGAATCATAAGGATGTATCAATAACGGAGCTTCAGGCGGTAATAGATAAGGAAGAGCCGTTCTCATCCATATTTCCGGCATTCAAAGGCAAGGTTGATATTATGTGTAAGTCGCCGGACCCGGAAACGATGGCAAAAAATTGCGATCTCGTTTTTCTGGGGCTGCCGCACAAGATCTCGATGGAACTTGTTCCTGTTTTTCTTAAGGCCGGCAAAATAGTGGTGGATCTGAGCGCGGATTACAGGCTGGCTCCCGATGTATACAAGTTATGGTATGGGATAGAGCATAAGGATAAGGGTAACCTGCCGAAGGCGGTATACGGCCTGCCGGAAGTCTATCATGACGAGATAAAGAAGGCAAAGTTGATAGCCAACCCGGGCTGTTATCCGACGAGTGCCATCCTGGGGATCGCGCCCATGCTGAAGGAAAAAGCTATTAATACGGATTATATAGTAGTCGATTCCAAGAGCGGAGTTACCGGGGCGGGAAGAAAACCCGATCTTGCTTTATCATTCAGCGAAGTGAATGAGAACCTGAAGGCATACAAAGTGAATGAGCATCAGCACAAGCCGGAGATAAACAAGATATTGTCTGAAGTGGCCGGCAAATCGATAGAAATAGTATTCACGCCGCATCTGATTCCGATGAATCGGGGGATACTCTCGACCATATATTTAAAGTTGAATAAGCCGCTCGACACAAAAGCCGTTATAGAGATATATAAGAAGTTTTATAAAGGAAAACCGTTTGTGAGAATATCCGATGAAGGGAAGCTGCCTCAGATCAGAGATATAGTCCTTACGAATTATTGCGACATAGGCCTGAAAGTGACCGGCGATACTCTTATCGTCATATCATGTATCGATAATCTGAAAAAAGGTGCGGCAGGCCAGGCAGTGCAGAATATGAATATAATATGCGGATTTAACGAGACGGAAGGGTTGATGTGATAATAGTTAAAGGCGGAGTGACGGCCCCAAAGGGATTTTTGGCCAACGGCATAAAAGCCGGCATAAAAGAATCGGGGAATGCCGACCTGGCGCTTTTGTATTCCGAGCTTCCGGCGGTTGCGGCAGGCGCGTTCACGACGAACCGTTTTGAGGCCTCCCCCGTAAAGGTCAGCAAACGCCATTTGGATAATAAGATACACCAGGCAGTCATAGTGAATAGCGGGAATGCTAATTGCGCGAATGGTAAGACCGGTATCGCAGATGCGCTCGCAATGGCTGAACTTGCGGCTAAAGCGATCGGGTTGGATGCTAGAGAAGTCCTGGTCGCGTCAACCGGCATAATAGGCAAAAAATTGCCTATAGAGAAAGTGGAAACTGCCATACCGTCCCTGACGAGCGGCCTGTCTTCAGCGCGAGGCAGCGCTTTTGCAGGCGCGATAATGACGACCGATACGGTCAAGAAAGAGCTCGCCGTAAAGGTGAAGCTTGGCAATACCTTAATAACTATAGGCGGGGCGTGCAAAGGTGTGGGCATGCTCTATCCGGAGATGAAGACCGCGAAGCACGCGACGATGCTATCTTTTATTACTACGGATGCCGTAATATCGAAAAAGATGCTTGAGTCGAGCCTTGAGGAAGCAATAAAAGAGACGTTCAACATGGTTTCGGTTGACGGCGATATGAGCACCAACGATACCTGTTTTGTCCTGGCCAACGGAGCTTGCGGCAATAAAGCGATAGTGAAGAAAGACAAAGATTACGTTAAATTTACCGGCGCCCTGAAATTCCTCGCAGGCGAACTTGCGAAGAGCTTAGCGCGCGATGGTGAAGGCGCAACAAAGTTCGTGGAGATAGAAGTTGCCGGTGCGAAGACAAGAGACGATGCGGCTAAAATAGCGCGGAAGATATCGACGTCGAGCCTGTTAAAATGCGCCATATTCGGCAGTGATCCTAATTGGGGCAGGATCTGCGCTGCGGCCGGTTCAAGCGGAGTAAATTTTGACCCCGATAAGGTAGACGTCTATCTGGGCGGAGTAAAGGCGCTATCCAACGGATCGATAGCGCAAAGCTATAGTAAAGAAAAAGCGCGCCCGTTCTTTAAAAAGAAGACTGTTTTGATAAAATTTGATCTGAAGAGCGGTAAGGCAAGCGCGAAGGCCTGGACCTGCGATTTCTCGAAAGAGTATGTCGCGATAAATTCGGAGTATTCGACGTGAATCAAGCAATAAAAAAGAGCGAAGTGCTGATAGAGGCGCTTCCGTACATAAGAAAGTTTTTCGAGAAGACGATCGTTATAAAATACGGCGGTGCGGCCGTTGAGGATAACGGCATCGATAGCAGTGTCCTCGAGGACATAATGTTCATGAATTATGCCGGGATGCGTCCCATACTTGTACATGGCGGCGGACCTTACATCTCGAAGATGATGAAGAAGGCGGGGCTTGCACCGAAATTCATTCACGGTAGACGCTTTACCGACGCTGAGACGCTGCATATCATAGACAGGGCGCTCGGCGCGATCAATAAAAGAATAGTCGGCACGCTTAAAAAGATGGGCGCAAAGGCATTCGGCATGAGCGGCAAGGACGGCAGGCTCATAAAGGCGAAGAAGATGATGCTTGAATATGATCTCGGTTTCGTCGGCGAAGTAACATCCGTTGATACTACGCTTGTAAAGCAGCTCGTGGAAGACAATATAATACCGGTAATATATCCGCTTGGGTCGGGGCGGGACGGCAGCACATATAACGTAAATGCCGATGACGTGGCAAGCGAGATCGCAAAGGCCATGAAGGCTGAGAAATTCGTTCTTCTTACGAACGTGAACGGCATAATGAAGGACAAGAACAACCCGAAGACGCTATATCGTACGCTTAAGGCGGGTGAGGTGGAGAAATTAATAAAGAAAAAAATAATCGATGCAGGCATGATCCCGAAGGCAAAGGCATGCGTCAATGCTATAAAAGGCGGGGTCAAGAAAGCGCATATTTTAAACGCGGATATACCGCACGCATTACTGTTGGAAATATTTACCGATACAGGTATAGGAACGGAGATAGTGAAATGAGTAAGACTGATAAAGTAGTATCGTTGTATGATAATTACATAATGAAGACGTATAAACG
This sequence comes from Candidatus Omnitrophota bacterium, assembly GCA_003142795.1. GTDB lineage: Bacteria > Omnitrophota > Gorgyraeia > 2-01-FULL-45-10 > 2-01-FULL-45-10 > FEN-1320. Next base: position 26,521 of record PLNN01000060.1, on the reverse strand, counting down.
GGTGCCCTTATGCCTTGAAAAGGCAAAGGGTGTGAAGGTCTGGGATATCGACGGAAAAGAGTATCTCGATTTCTTTCCCGGCTGGGCGGTTTCAGGGATAGGTCATTGCCATCCCATGGTCTCGGACGCGGTATCTAAACAGGCCAAAAAGCTGATGCACGTCTCGAATAATTATTATTCCGAGGCGCAGGCGCAATTGGCCGAAGCAATAATCAAGAATTCTTTTCCCGGGAAGGTATTTTTCGCGAATTCCGGCGCTGAAGCGAATGAGGCGGCAGTGAAGCTTGCTAGACTTTACGGCCACGATAAAGGGCGGTTCGAGATGATAACGATGACGAAGTCGTTCCATGGCAGAACGCTTGCCATGATAACGGCTACGGGCCAGGACAAGGTAAAGCACGGTTTTGAGCCGCTGCCGGTAGGCTTTATACACGTGCCATACAGGGATATCGAAGCCGTCAAGGCAGCGATCACCGATAAAACGATAGCGATAATGCTTGAGCCTGTGCAGTGCGAAGGCGGCATAAATATACCGAGCGTTGAATACATGAAAGCCTTGCGCTCGATTTGCGATGAAAAAGATATAGTCCTGATATTCGATGAAGTGCAGACCGGTATGGGAAGAAGCGGCAAGATCTTCGCATTCAAGAATTTCGGAGTGGTGCCGGATGTGATGACGCTTGCCAAGGCGCTCGGCGGAGGGTTACCGATAGGCGCTTGCGTCGCGCGTGAGAAATTCCAGGATGTTTTGACGCCCGGGACGCACGCCTCGACTTTCGGCGGCTCTCCCATTGTCTGCGCCGCAGGGCTTGCAGTATTCGCCGCGATAAAGAAAGAGAAGATGATCGCCAACGCGAATTCGATGGGCGCGTATCTGAAGAAAAAACTTGAGGTCTTAAAGGCCAAATATAATTTTATCAAAGAGATCAGGACTATGGCATTGATAATAGGAGTCGAGCTTAATATAAAAGGAGACTCTATATATAGTGAATGTCTGAAAGAAGGGCTGCTTATAAATTGCACGCAGGATACGATCTTACGTATAATGCCGCCCATAAATGTAACGCGGAAAGAAATAGATAAAGCGATCTCGATATTAGATAAAGTATTTTCAAAAATTTAACCTCGAAAAGGTGACCATATGAAGAAGGATCTCATATCTATCCAGGATCTCGAAGCGAAGGTAATAGCCGATATAATCGATCTGACAGACGAGATCAAGTCGAATAAGGCAAAGTACGCCGATGCGCTGAAAGGCAGATCCATAGGCCTCATATTCCAGAAGCCGTCGAACAGAACGAGAGTATCTTTCGAGATAGGGATGGTGCAGTTAGGCGGGCATGCCATCTATCTGGGCCCCAACGAAATAGCGATGGGAAAAAGAGAATCGACCAAAGACGTAGCGGCAGTCCTTTCGCGGTATCTGGACGGCATCGTGGCCAGGACTTATAAGCATGAAGACGTGAAGGAGCTTGCTAAATACGCGGTTGTGCCGGTGATAAACGGCTTGAGCGACCGGGCGCATCCGTGCCAGGCACTGGGAGACATATTCACTATCAAGGAGAAGTTCGGCGGTTTTAAAGGCATTACGCTTTCATACATCGGCGACGGTAATAATGTCCTAAGTTCGCTTATGTGCGCCTCAGCTAAAGTCGGACTGGATATGAAAGTGGCCACGCCCAAAGGTTATGAACCGTCAAAAGAACTTATCGCAATAGCAAAAGGTTTTGCCAAGGTATCCGGTTCGAAGCTGGATTTTTCGAATGATCCTAAATGGACGGCAAAAGGCGCAAATATAATTTATACGGACGTATGGGTGAGCATGGGCCAGGAGAAAGAGACTAAGGCGAGGGAGAAGGCCTTTAAGAATTTTCAGGTGAATGACAGCCTTATGAAACTTGCAAATAAAAAATGCCTCGTAATGCATTGTCTGCCGGCACATAGAGGGCAGGAGATAACGGATTCGGTCATCGATTCTAAAAATTCCATAATTTACGATCAGGCCGAGAACAGGATGCATGTTCAGAAGGCGATATTGTTGATGTTGTTAAAGTGAGCTAAGAGGAGTTGACCATGAGTAAAAAAGTAGTTCTCGCGTATTCCGGCGGGCTTGATACGTCAGTCATTATTAAGTGGCTTGCGAACAAAGGTTACGACGTCATAGCGTACATGGCAGACGTGGGCCAGGGGTCAGATTTTACGACGTATAAGAAGAGAGCGCTCGCGACGGGCGCGGTCAAATGCGTCGTGGAAGACCTTAAGAATGAGTTCGTGAAAGATTTCGTATTTAAGTCGCTGAAAGCGGACGCGATCTACGAGAACGGATATCTCCTGGCGACGGCGCTGTCGAGGCCGATCATCGCCAAGGGCCTTGTTGAGACCGCGCATAAAGAAGGGGCCGAATATGTAGCGCACGGGTGCACGGGCAAAGGCAACGACCAGGTTAGATTCGAAGTTACGATACGCTCACTCGACCCGAAACTGAAAATATTAGCTCCGGTGAGAGAGTGGGAATTAAAGACAAGAACTGAAGAGATAGAATATGCGAAGGATAATAGTATCCCCATCGACACAACAAAGAAAAAGCCATACTCAATTGATGTTAATCTTTGGGGAATATCGATTGAAAGTGGGAAGCTGGAAGATCCTTATTACGAGCCTGACGAAGATATATATCAACTTACGAAAGGAATAAATAAGGCAATGGCGTTGCCTGCCTACGTAGAGATAGAATTTTCAAAAGGCGTACCGGTGAAACTGAACGGCAAGGCCATGAACGGAGTAAGCCTTATAGCGAAACTGGCAAAGGTGGCTGGCGATGCGGGTGTAGGGCGAAGTGACATGATCGAGAACAGGCTCGTCGGGATAAAGAGCCGCGAGATCTACGAGGCGCCGGCAGGATGGGCGCTTTATACGGCGCACAAGGCGCTTGAGTCGCTCGTCCTTGACCGTGAGACTCTGCATTTCAAGGACCAAATAGCGCAGAAATACGCCGAGCTTGCATATTACGGGCTTTGGTATACGCCGCTCAAAGAGGCCCTCGATAAATTTATCGACGAGACCCAGAAAAAAGTTAGCGGCGTCGTCAAGCTGAAACTGCACAAAGGGAATTGCTCGGTGGCTGGGAGAAAGTCGCCGAATTCGCTATATAAGAAAGAGCTTGCGACGTACGAAGAGGGCGACGTATTCGACCAGTCGCTCGCAAAAGGATTTATCGAGCTTTGGGGATTGCCCTACAAGGGCTCGCACAGCAAGTAAAATTTTTCGCATCTCGTGGTAGAATGTGATGCGTCGAGTGGTTCGCGGGGANNGCCACATCACATTCCTGATGAGCGAAAAATTTTAGCTGACGGATTTGCGTCGTTTTAGAAGTAAACTGGTTCACTATTTGAGTAAGGCTGACGCGTGATTAAATAGGGTCAAACAGACGCTTAAAAAAGGAAAATATATGGCTAAGAATAAGAACATGTGGGGTGGAAGATTTACTAAGCCTGTTGATAAGGGTTTCTTTGAATTTCAGAAATCAATTAAATATGATTATAAGTTACTGGAATATGATGTCTATCACTCCGTAATTCATATCACAGCTTTAAATAAAGCTGGTATTTTAGACGATAATGAGTGTAAAAAGCTCAAGATGGCATTAAAATCAGTATTAGATCAAATTGAGGAAAAGGGGGTAGAATCATTTTTAACTTCATCCGAAATTGAAGGAGCTGAAGATGTGCATACATATCTTCAGAGAATAATAGAAAAAAAATTAGCGCCGAAAGATAAAGAGCTAGTTGATAAACTGCATAGTTTACGTTCAAGAAATGACCAGATTGTTTTTAACGAAAAATTTTATTGTTTGGACAAGTCTGTTGCGATTTCTTCACAATTGATTACTTTGCTTGAAAGTATCATAGTGCTAGAAGAAAAATATGCGAAAGAAAATTTTATTGGTTATACTCATACTCAAAGAGCGCAGGCAGTTCCGTTTGTAAGTTATCTATCTGCATTTTTTTATATGTTTAACCGAGATACTGAAAGATTACAATCATATGTGCATAACTTGAATATATATATAGGCGCAGGCGCCCTGACCGGAAGCTCCCTGACTAAAGAAAATTATAATGAGGCTATTAAAGAATTCCAGATAGTAAAACAGCCATCGAATTTAAAGTTAGTGGAAAACGCAATGGACAATGTTAGTGATCGAGATTTTATCATTGAGTTTTTAAGCGCTATTTCGATTATACAAATGCATCTATCGCGATTAGCGGAGGATATAATTTTGTATTCTACGAAAGAATTTAATTTTATAAAGTTACCCGAAGAATTTTGTACAGGAAGCAGTCTTATGCCGCATAAGAAAAATCCTGATTTTTTAGAATTGGTTAGAGGATATACTGGTATGATATACGGAAATCTAATGGCTATTTTAACCACGATGAAAGGGTTGCCGTTAACATATAATAGAGATATGCAACTGGACAAGCAACCTTTATTTTCGTCAATAGAAATTGTTGAAAAAGAATTAACGATAATGGCACAGTTTATCAAGGGCATCGAATTGAATAATAAAGTGATTAAGGCTATATTAAAAAAAGAAAAAGCGCTCTATGCAACAGAATTAGCTGAATGGCTAGTAGTAGAAAAAAAAGTACCATTTAAAAAAGCTCATGATATTGTCGGTAGATTAATTATCCTTATGGAGAAGAAGGGCGAAAATATAACTAATGCAGACTTGAAGGGGTTACATTGCTCATTAACTAAAAAAATTATCAAAGAAAAAATGAATGTTATGCATGCATTGATGTCTAAAAAAACTGTTACAGCTGAAATTTCTAATATAGAGAATGTTAAAGCTAAGGTCATTACTGATAATATAGTAACGTCTAACTAGGAAAAGGACTTAGATAGGTTTAACGAAGTAGGAATTTTTCATCCTCAGGGGCAGATACCGGCAGGGNNCCCCTGCCGGTCAATCTGCCCTATTGGGTGAGAAAAATTATAACGGAGCGTTATGCACGAGTTTACATTCAAGAACAGCGAGCTTTATTGCGAGAATATAAAGGTAGCCGAGATCGCGAAGTCGGTCCCGACGCCGTTCTATCTTTACAGCTACAAGACCCTGATCGACCATTACAGGAAGATAAAGACGGCGTTCAGTCCCATAAAGCCGCTCATATGCTTCTCAATGAAGTCGAACTCGAACCTTGCGATCGTGCGGGCGATGGTGAAGAATGGGGCGGGGCTAGATATAGTATCAGGCGGCGAGCTTTATAGGGCGCGCCTCGCAGGAGCTAAGGGTAACTCTGTAGTCTATGCGGGCGTTGGGAAAAGGCCTGACGAGATCAAGGATGCGATCAAGTTCGGCATATTCTTCTTTAACGTCGAGTCCGAAGAAGAGCTGGGTCAGATCCAGAAAACGGCCTTTGCGTTAAAGAAAAAAGTTAATATTGCCATAAGGATAAATCCGGATGTCATTCCAAAAACGCATAAGTACATAGCGACAGGGAAGGGTGAGACGAAATTCGGGCTCGATTTCGAGACGGTCCACAAGATATTCAATGCAAAATGGCGGTATCCGAACCTGAATATCAGAGGCGTCCATATACATATAGGTTCGCAAATATTGGATGCCGCGCCTTTCGAGAACGCGATAAAGAAGGTGCTCGATTTCATCAAAGAGTATCATATAGAAACAGAATATCTCAATATTGGCGGAGGCTTGGGGATAATGTATTCGATGGAGAACCCCCAGACCGCGAAAGGCTTTGCCAAGTCGGTGCTCCCGATGTTAAAAAAGTCGGGACTGAAGATAATATTGGAACCGGGCAGATTCATCTCCGGCAACAGCGGCATATTTGTAACTAGAGTCCTTTACACAAAGAGGACGCCGCGGAAAAAATTCGTTATTGTCGACGGAGGGATGAGCGACCTCATAAGGCCGAGTCTATACGAAGCATATCACAAGATAGTGCCTGTCGTCGCGCGACAGGACAGCTCGGAGACTGCCGAAAAGGTCGACGTGGTCGGGCCCATATGCGAGAGCGGTGATTTTCTCGGTAAGGACAGGCTCCTGCCGCAGTCGGTCAAAGGGGATCTATTGGCTGTCATGGGGGCGGGCGCTTACGGATTTACGATGTCGAGTAATTATAATTCCAGGCCGCGCTCATCCGAGGTCATGGTCATAGGAAATAAATTTTATACTGTCCGGCGCAATGAGACATATCAGGACCTTGTGCGCGGTGAAATGATACCAAAGGTATTGAAATGATAAAGTTCACGAAAGCGGTTGCGACGGGAAATGATTTTATTATCGTCGATAACAGGCAGTCCGGGACAGCGGGCACGGATCTATCGGCTCTTGCTAAAAAGCTATGTGACAGTAAGCAGTCGGTCGGCGCTGACGGGCTTCTGGTGATCGAGAGCTCAAAAAAATCCGATTTTAAGATGCGCATATTCAATCCGGACGGCAGCGAGGCCCAGATGTGCGGGAATGGTTCGCGATGTATCGCGCTTTACGCTTTTATCAAAAGAATAGCCAAAAAAGATATGACGATAGAAACGATCGCCGGAATATTGAATGCCTCCGTTAACGGGGATGTTGTCAAGGTCAGGCTTACGGATCCCAAAGGTATAGATTGGAATTTTTGTCTCATGATAAATAAATGCCCTTATAAATTGAGTTTTATCGATACCGGCGTTCCTCATGTTGTCCATTTTGTCGAGGATCTGGATAAGGTGGATGTCAAGAATCTGGGCTCGCACATAAGACATCACGGCGAATTTTCTCCGGAAGGCACTAATGCCGATTTTGTTACAGTGACGGACAAGCATAATATAAAAGTAAGGACATATGAACGGGGTGTCGAGGATGAGACGCTTGCCTGCGGCACGGGCGCTGTGGCGAGCGCGATAATATCGGCAGAGGCGGAGAAGATGACTTCTCCTATTATTGTTGAGACGCGCAGCGGCGAAAAACTGAAAGTCTATTTTGAAATTAAAGACGGGAACTTTAAGAACGTATATCTCGAAGGAAAAGCAGCGCTTCTTTTTGAAGGGATGGTGGAAGATGTTTAAAGGATCGATGGTTGCCCTGGTTACGCCGTTCAAGAACGGCAAGGTTGACGAGAAGGCCCTTAAAGAGCTTGTGGAATTCCATATTAAGAATGGGACGAGCGCGCTGGTTCCGTGCGGTACGACCGGCGAATCGGCTACGCTGTCATACGACGAGCATGACAGGGTGGTCGAACTCACGATAGAGTGCGCGAAAGGACGTATCCCGGTCATAGCCGGCACAGGTTCCAATTCGACGGAAGAGGCTATTGCTCTTACAAAACACGCAAAGAAGGCAGGCGCTAGCGCCTCATTACAGGTAAGCCCTTATTACAATCGTCCGACGCAAAAAGGCCTCTATCTGCATTTCAAAGCGATAGCTGAAGCCGTGGATATACCTATAATACTGTATAATATCGCGTCGAGGACAGGCGTGAATATCGAGCCGGAAACGTTTGCAAAGCTGGCCGAGATAAAGAACATCATCGGCGTGAAAGAGGCGAGCGGTTCATTAGAGCAGATGTCCAGGATTAGACGGCTCTGTCCTAAGGATTTTCTCCTTATTTCAGGCGATGACGCCCTGACGCTCCCGGTCATGGCCATAGGCGGTGTGGGGATAATTTCGGTAGTAGCCAACATCATCCCGAAAGACGTTGCCGGGATGTGTGAGGCATTCGGGAAAGGCGATATAAAGAAGGCCGAAGAGATGCATTATAAGATGCTCAACCTTGTAAAAGCGATGTTCGTCGAGACGAATCCTATTCCCGTAAAGACGGCAATGGGGCTCATGAAGTTATGTGAGCCGGACATGAGGCTGCCGCTTTGCGAAATGCTGCCGGAGAATAAAGAAAAACTTGTAAAGGCGATGAAGGAGTATAAACTCATATGACCAAGATATGCGTTAGCGGTTCGAGCGGAAAGATGGGGTTGAGGATAATCGCGCTTGCCAAGGAAGCCGGCGACTTTCACATCTGCGGGGAATTCGATCTCATCGAAGAAAATCCCGAGCAGTATATAGAAAATTGTGAATGCCTTATCGAATTCACGACTCCGCAGGCCACGCTAGAACATCTTGACATATGCGCGGAGCGCAAGAAGGCAATGGTTATAGGAACGACGGGTTTATCGGATGATGAACGGAAAAAGATCGAAGAAGCCTCGAAGAAGATACCCATAGTCTTTTCGCCGAACATGTCCGTGGGCGTGAACCTGCTCTTCAAGGTGGTTTGTGACGCGGCCAAGACCCTCGGAGCGGATTATAATGTCACGATCGTGGAGGCGCATCACGCCGGGAAGAAGGATGCGCCGAGCGGGACGGCAAAAGAGATAGTGCGGGTAATTAAAGAGTGTAAAGGCGATGTCGATATACCCGTAGAGTCCATACGTGAAGGCGAAGTAGTCGGCGAACACACAGTTACGTTCGAGAGCGCCGTCGATACGATAGAGATAACGCATAGCGCCAAGACGCGGGATATATTCGCTAAAGGCGCGCTTCAGGCAGCGAAATTCATCGCCGGCAAAAAGCCGGGGATGTATACGATGAAGGATGTGTTGGGGCTGTAAAATTTTTCACGCTCAAAGGGCAGATTGACCGGCAGGGGNNTGGCTCGCTGCAATTGGTATGTACAAGATTTGTATCATTCAATTGCGACGCTCGCTCACAAAATTTAACGCCTCAAGGGCACCCTGCCGGTATCTGCCCCTACTGAGTAAAGCGAAAAATTTTATCGGGGAGTGAGCAGGAAATTTTTCGGCCGTCAGATGGCGGAACTTTGGTGGTCCGCCTGGAGCGACTGTTAAAAATTTCGATACTTTGGGGCGGTTTAGAAAGGCCAATGAAACTGCTCAACAGCTTAACGCATTTGCAGGTTCAGTGGCCATCGAAATTTTTCCACAGCAAATTGCATGCCTAATGCAATTTGCGGCAAGCGGAAGGCGGCCACAAAGTTACGCCGGATCGCAGAAACGAAAAATTTATAATGAGGGAAGAATGATCAAATTCGAGAAGTCTGAGAGGCTGAAGAAGTTGCCGCCGTATTTGTTCGTCGAAATAGACAAGGCGAAGAAGAGGGCGAGGGATGAGGGGCGCGACATAATCGACTTGGGAATAGGCGACCCCGACATACCAACGCCGAATTTCGTGATCGACGCGCTGCATCGCGCCAGCCGCGACCCGAAGAACCATCGCTATCCGCTCGATCAGGGGCTTCCCGAGTTCCGTAATGCCGCGGCCAAGTGGCTTAAAGTACGGTTCAATGTCGACATGAATGCCGATACTGAGATATATCCGCTCATCGGCTCGAAGGAAGGCATTGCGCACATACCGCTTGCATTCGTAAATCCCGGTGACGTCGTGCTCGTGCCCGATCCATGCTATCCGCCATACCGTTCAGGCACGCTTTTTGCGGGCGGCGAAGTAGTAAAGATGCCGCTACTCGAAAAGAACCATTTTCTGCCCGATCTCAAGGCTGTGAATCACAGTATCCTGCACAAGACGAGGATGATATTCATAAATTACCCGAATAATCCCACCTCTGCCGTATGCGACAAGAAATTTTTGAAAGATGTCGTAGATTTTGCCGCAAAGCATAATATTATAGTCTGCTCGGACGCCGCTTATTCAGAGATAGCATTCGACGGATTCCGGCCGCCAAGCATATTCGAAGTAGAAGGCGCCAAAGATGTTGCAATAGAATTCCATTCACTTTCCAAGACATTCAACATGACGGGCTGGCGCGTAGGTTTTGCCTGCGGTAATTCGCAGCTCATCGACGGACTCGCGAAAGTAAAGTCTAACATCGATTCAGGAGTATTTTTCGCGATCCAGTGGGCCGGTGTAGCGGCGCTCGAACATTACGACAAGCACGTTAATTCCGTTATAAAAATATACGCGGAAAGGCGCAATGTCCTCGTTGACGGACTGAAAGAGCTCGGCTGGACAGTGGATAGGCCTAAAGCAACGTTCTACGTCTGGGCGCACGTTCCTCCGAGATACACGTCGGCAACGTTCGCAAAAGAGCTTCTGGAAAAGTGCGATATCGTCGCGACGCCCGGTAACGGTTTCGGTGAAACAGGCGAGGGGTATGTCAGGTTCGCGCTTACCGTTGATAAAAAGAGAATACGCGAGGCGCTCGACAGGATAAAGAAGCGATTAATTTAATATAATGGTGACTTGCTACATAGGTATCGGTTCGAATTTAGGGAATAGGCGGCAGTATATATCAAAAGCGATAGAAGAGCTGAAGGCCGCTAAAGGTATAAGATTTAAAAAAAGCTCGAGCATCTACGAGACCGAGCCGATCAGCGCAATACCGCAAGGGCCATTCCTTAATGGTGTTTTGGAGATAGAAACATCGCTTGATCCGAGAACGCTTTTGAATGAATTGAACGTCATAGAGACGCGATTGGGCAGGGTGCGGACCGTAAAGAATGCTCCGAGGACGATCGATCTCGATATACTATATTATGGAGATAAAATCATAAAAGAATCGGATCTAATAGTGCCTCATCCGGGAATAAGTAAAAGAGAGTTTGTCCTTAAAGGATTAAGAGAATTGGGGAAAAAGTGAAAGTAGTAGATAATATATCCAGGATGGCGACGCTGGTCAAGATACATAAAAAAGAAGGCAAATCTGTCGGATTCGTTCCGACAATGGGATATCTTCATGAAGGGCATCTCTCTCTAGTCAAGACCGCTAAAAAACATACTGATGTAGTCATAATGAGCATATTCGTGAATCCCATCCAATTCGGGCCAGGCGAAGATCTCGCTAAATATCCGCGCGATCTTAAACACGATGAGGAACTCGCTGGATCGGCCGGCGTCGACATAATATTTTATCCTTCCGCGAAAGACATGTATCCTCCGGGATATTGCACTTACGTCAACGTTGAAGGCCTGACAGATAACCTGTGCGGCAGATCCAGGCCGGGACATTTCAGGGGCGTTACAACTGTCGTGGCCAAGCTCTTTGGCATCGTAAAACCGGATATCGCATATTTTGGCCAAAAGGACGCGCAACAGGCGATCATAATAAAGAAGATGGCAGAGGACCTTAATACCGGAGTGGAGATAAAGGTCCTCCCGACGGTGCGTGAAGTGGACGGCCTTGCGATGAGCTCAAGGAACATGTATCTGTCCGCATCAGAGCGCGAAGACGCGAGCATCCTTTATCAATCTCTTGAGCAGGCCGAATATCTTATAGATAAAGGCGAGCGTGACGCGAAAAAAGTGATCAAGGCCATCGAAACGATGATAAAAGAAAAGACGAGTTCGAAGATAGATTATATTTCCATTGTCGACACGAAAGAGCTGAAAGATGTAGATACGATCTCCGGCGAAGTTTTGATAGCCCTGGCCGTTTTTATAGGCAAAACCAGACTAATAGACAATATCATAAAGAAAGTGACGGCAGACGTAAAATGATGAATCCGGAGAAGAGCGATTTAAAATATAACGAAATGCTTAAGAAGAAGATAGCAAAGCTTAAGCAGAAGCGAAATGCCGTTATCATAACCCACAACTACCAGCGTGATGAAGTGCAGGAGATCGCCGACATATCGGGCGATTCGCTTGCGTTATCCCAGGCTGCCGTCCGGACCGATGCTGACGTTATAGTATTCTGCGGCGTCCGTTTTATGGCAGAATCTGCCTCGATATTAAATCCGGATAAGATGGTACTTTTGCCTGTCATAGAGGCAGGATGTCCTCTTGCGGACATGATAACGCCTGAAAAATTACGGGCAAAGAAAAAAGAGCATCCAGGCGCTGCAGTTGTCTGTTATGTCAATTCAAGCGCGGAGGTTAAAGCCGAAAGCGATATAGCCTGCACTTCCAGTAACGCTGTCGAGATCGTAAAGTCCTTAACGGAAAAAGATATTATCTTTGTGCCGGACAAGAACCTCGGACGCTATGTTCAGAGCCAGGTGCCGGAGAAGAATATAATATTATGGGAAGGCTTTTGTCCGACCCATATAAGGGTCCAGGAAGAGGATATGGTAAAGGCAAAGAAAGTTCATCCGGATGCCGAGGTCATCGCTCACCCTGAATGCAGTCCCGACGTTCTGGCTCTCGCGGACCATATATGCTCGACAGGGGGCATGTTCACTTACGTAAAGGCATCTGAGGCAAAAGAATTCATCATATCTACCGAGTCCGGCATGTTATATAAGTTACAGAAGGAAAATCCGGATAAGAAATTTTATTTGCCTACGCAAAATCTCGTCTGTGCGAACATGAAGCTGATAACTTTAGGATGGATCGCGCACAGTCTTGAAAATCTCGTATATGAGGTCAAGGTCGCCGACGACGTTAGAGAAAAGGCGAAGAGGGCGCTCGACAGGATGCTTGCAGTTACGGGCGAAAAGAAGGGCGCGGCGATAGCCGGATATTAAATTATGTCCAAATTGAAAGTAGGGATAATCGGTTGCGGCGCAATAGGTACAGAAATAGCCAAGGCCTGCCAGGGCAGATTGAAGGATAAGATAGGTCTGGCCGGCATCTGTGATATAGACGAAAGTAAAACTAGAGCCCTGAATAAGGCTCTTGCAAAAAACGTTCCTGTTTTGAATTTAGAAGATATTATAAAAAATAGCGGCCTGATCGTAGAGGCTGCATCGGCCGCCATGTCGGCCAGCGTCCTGGAAAAATGTATTGATGCAGGGCGCGATTGCCTGATGATGAGCGTGGGCGGGCTTCTCGGCAGAGAAGAGTTGCTGCAAAAGGCCAAAGAGAAGAGCATTAGGGTTTACATACCTAGCGGCGCAATATGCGGGATCGACGGGCTGAAGTCCGCGTCGATCGGTAAAATAGATTCGGTGACTTTGACGACGCGAAAACCGCCTAAGGGGCTGGCCGGAGCGCCGTATCTGAAAGAAAAGAATATAGACGTGCTGAGCATAAAAGAGGAAAAGACGATCTTTGAAGGCAGCGCCGAAGAGGCCGTGAAAGGTTTTCCACAGAACGTGAATGTATCGGCGGTCTTGAGCCTTGCAGGCGTCGGCGCGAAAAAGACGCGCGTGAAGATAGTCACTTCACCGGCATATACCGCAAATATTCACGAGATCGAGATAGCCGGGGAATTCGGCCGTATCGTAACGCGTTCCGAGAATCTGCCGTCAAAGGCCAATCCCAAGACGAGCGCTCTCGCGATATTTTCCGCGATAGCGACATTGGAAGGGATAGCGTCCAGCGTGAGAATAGGGACATAACTCATGCGGCCGCTCTCAAGAACAGGAAATTATATCTCGACGAGGATCGGCAGGGCGATAGCCGATTACAAGCTCATTGAGGACAAAGATAAGATACTGGTGGCGGTCTCGGGAGGCAAGGATAGCTTAACGCTTCTGACGCTTTTAAATGAACGGAAGAAGTGGGCGCCGGTCAAATACGAGCTTATCGCGATGCACGTCGAGACGGATTTCAGGTGCGGCGGGTGCGTTCATACTAAAGTATTGAAAAAGTTCTTTAAAGACTTAGGCGTAAAATATTATTTTAAAAAAGTTAAGGTGTTGGACAAGGATAAAAAGACGTCATGTTTCTGGTGTTCATGGAACAGGCGCAAAGCGCTCTTTCTCGCTGCGGATAAATTCGGATGCAATAAGATCGCGATGGGGCATCATAAGGACGACATAATAGAAACGCTTTTGCTCAATATCTTTTATCACGGCGAATTTGCGGCAATGAATCCAAGTCAGGAGCTTTTTAAAGGCAAGCTTACTATTATCCGGCCGCTCTGTTATGTCGAAGAAGAGAACATGCGTAAATTCGCAAAAGAGTCCGGTTTTCCGTCGCAGATGTGCAGGTGCCCCAACGCGGATACTTCGAAGAGGCGGCTGATGAAAAATATCGTAAAAAGGATAGAGAAGGATTGCGAATACGTAAAGACCAATGTTTTTAGGAGCGTTTCCAGAATCAAGGCGGATTATATTAAAATAAAAGACGAAGGGAGGTGAACGAAAATGGCAGAGAAAGTCGCAAAGGTAGGCATAAAGCGTAAAAAAGGTTACCTGTATTACGTTGACAAAAAAGGTAACGTCGTTGAAACGAAGATGGCAAGAGGGAAATCCAAGGGGGGCGGCGGCAAGACCATCGCGAAACCCGCAGTGAAGAAAGCAAAAGGTTACCTCTATTTCATCGACAAAGCCGGTGACGTATCGAGAGCAAAGATGTTGAGGGGCAGGTAGAAGCAATCGAACGCAGTTATAGTTAAAGTAGGCGGGGAGATAAACCCCGCCTACTTGTTTTATTTTCCCGCCTATGGTAATATGAGCTTAATATTATGGAAAAAGATTATATAAGGATAAAAGGCGCAAAAGAGCACAATCTTAAGAACATCGACCTCGATATCCCTCGCGGCAAGCTCGTTGTCATCACAGGCCTGTCAGGGTCCGGTAAATCTTCTCTTGCATTCGACACTATCTACGCAGAAGGCCAGAGAAGGTATGTCGAAAGCCTTTCGAGCTACGCAAGACAATTCCTTGAGCAGCTGCAGAAGCCGGATGTCGAATATATCGAAGGGTTGTCGCCGGCCATAAGCATAGAACAGAGAACGGCCGGCTCTAATCCACGCTCTACGGTAGGCACCCAGACCGAAATTTATGATTATCTGAGGCTTCTCTATGCCAGGATCGGCATGCCTCATTGCCCGAAATGCAAAAAGCCGATCACGCGCCAGACATCGCAGGAGATCGTCGAACAGATACTGGCGCTTCCCGCAGAGTCGAAGATCCTGGTGCTCGCGCCGCTCGTGCGCGGCCGGAAAGGCGAGCACAGGGAGCTACTCCAGAAAGCCAAAAAAGACGGTTTTGTAAGGGTGCGGGTGGACGGAGAGGTCAGTGAGCTTGAAAAGCCGGTAACCCTCGACAAAAAAAAGAACCACACTCTCGAGGTAGTCGTCGACAGGCTTATATTGAAAGGAGATATAAAAAAGCGCCTTACGGATTCCGTAGAAACGGCCCTTGAAACTGGAGAGGGCCTTGTCATAGTGAGCGTAGAATCGCGCTCAGGCGGTAAAGATATCCTTTTTAACGAACAATACGCGTGCGTCGATTGCGGCATCAGCTTTGAGGAACTCGCCCCGCGCATGTTCTCGTTCAATTCGCCTTACGGCGCGTGCCCGATGTGCAGCGGGCTCGGCAATAAGATGGAGATAGATCCGGAACTCGTTATTCCCGATAAATCAAAACCTGTAATAGATGCTGTCGAAGCCTGGCGCCGTGGAGGCAAAGGTTTGTATATTTATTACAGAAGGTTATTGCGTTCTCTGGCCAACGAACACGGTTTTGACGTCCAGACGCCGTACAAAGACCTGACAAAAGAGGAAAAGAAGCTGGTGTTATACGGGACAGGCGAGCGGGGTTGGGGCTCATACGAAGGCGTCATACCGAACCTTGAACGGCGTTTCCGCGAAACGGAAAGCGAATTCATAAAGACAGAAATAAATAAATACATGTCGGTCCTTCCGTGCCCGGCTTGTAAAGGCGCAAGATTAAGGCCGGAAAGCCTGTCCGTTACCATACAGGGTAAAAATATTATTGATATATCGGACCTGTCGATAAAAGACCTGAGGATGCTCCTGACAAACCTGAAATTGACAGATGTGCAAAAGAAGATATCATACCAGATATTAAAAGAGATAAATGCCCGCCTCCAATTCATGATCAACGTGGGGCTTGACTATCTTACGCTCGACAGGCGCAGTTTTACCCTGTCCGGAGGCGAGGCGCAGAGGATAAGGCTCGCGACTCAGATAGGCTCCGGGCTTGTCGGAGTTATATACATCCTTGATGAACCGAGCATCGGCCTGCATCAGAAAGATAATTCGAAACTGCTCGATACCCTGATAACTCTCAGGGACCTTGGCAATACTCTCATAGTCGTTGAACACGATGAGGCGACGATACGCAAGGCCGATTACATCGTCGATCTCGGCCCTGGAGCGGGTGAGCATGGCGGGAAGGTGATCGCCAGCGGCAGCATCAAAGATATCCTCGATTCCAAAGATTCGCTGACAGGCAAGTATTTACGGGGAGAGCTTAAGATCGCGATACCGCCTGTCCGGCGTCCCGTTGATAAGGGTAGGATGCTGAAGATAATCGGGGCGAAAGAGCATAATTTAAAAGATATAGACGTGAACATCCCGCTCGGCCTTTTTGTATGCGTTACAGGCGTCTCGGGTTCCGGCAAATCCACGCTTGTGGACGATATCCTGTATAGGGCTCTCGCGCGCAAATTTTATAAATCCAAAGAATTGCCCGGGGCTCATAAGAAAATAGAGGGATTCCAGTTCATAGACAAAGTCATAGTGATAGACCAGTCGCCCATCGGGAGAACCCCGCGTTCGAATCCGGCGACCTATACAGGCGCGTTCGGCCCGATAAGGGACATATTTTCCAAAATTCCCGACGCCAAAGTCCGCGGATATAAACCCGGGAGGTTCAGCTTTAACGTCAAGGGCGGCAGATGCGAGGCGTGCACGGGGGACGGTATCAAAAAAATAGAGATGCATTTCCTGCCGGATATCTATGTGCAGTGCGAAGTGTGCAAGGGCAGGAGGTTTAACGCGCAGACGCTCGAAGTGAAATATAAAGGCAAGTCCATTGCGGACGTGCTCGAGATGTCGGTAGAGGAAGCGCTTTCGCTTTTTATGAATATACCTCCGATAAAAAATAAGATGCAGACCCTTTACGACGTGGGGCTGGGCTATGTAAAATTAGGCCAATCGGCTACAACACTCTCCGGAGGGGAAGCGCAGAGGATAAAATTGGCCGGAGAATTGTCAAAGACCGCGACCGGCAGGACATTCTACATACTCGACGAACCCACCACCGGGCTGCACTTCGCGGATGTGGATAAACTATTGAGCGTCCTCCAGAGGCTCGTCGGCCAGGGCAATACCGTGCTGGTTATCGAGCATAATCTTGATGTGATAAAGACGACCGATCATATAATCGATCTCGGGCCCGATGGCGGGGATGCGGGCGGTGAAATAGTCGCTGAAGGCGCGCCGGAAGACGTCGTAAAGAATAAGAGATCATATACGGGCCAATATCTGAAGGAAGCGTTGAAATGATAAAAGGGTCCGGGAAAATAATAATTCTTTTCATATTCTCTATTTTCCTGACTGCCGCAGTTTTTGCGGTGGAGAACGCGGTAGACACGGATCTCGTTTTCGCAAAAAAAGCCTTTAAAGACGGATTCTATGATCTTGCGCAAACTAAACTCGAAAGTTTTTTAAGAGCTTATCCGCATACGCCATCTTTTTATGAAGTGCACTCTCTCTTGGGACAATGTTACTATCACCAGAATGTAACATCAAAAGCGCTATATGAGTTCGAAATAGTCTTAAATACTCCCGAAGGCAATAATGTCCAGGACGAAGCGCTTTACTGGACCGGAGAAGTTTATCTTAGCGACCAGAATTTTAAAAAGGCGCTGGAGTACTATCAACGGCTGATAGATGAGTACCCCTCTTCAAAATATATTGCCTACGCTATTTATTCACGAGGATGGTCTTATTATAAACTGGGCCTCCTTGACGAAGCGGTCAAATCGTTCAGGGAAGTTGCCGCTAGATACCCTCTCGAAAAAGTAGCGGTGGAAGCGCGCTTCAGGACAGGCGAATGCGTTTATCTTTTGGGGAGATATGAGGAGGCCGAGAAAGAACTCGCTAAATTTATTGAAAAATTCCCCGTTTCAGCAAAAACGTCCGACGCGTATTACCTGAAAGGCGAGGCCCTGTTCTATCAGGCAAAGTACAAGGATTCGATCTCGTCCTTCGAGCGCGCGCTTGCCATATCTCCCGAAGCTAAATGGTCCGCCTTCGCCGTATACCGGACGGCGCAGGCATATTACCAGCTCGGCGATTATGACAGGAGCATTAAAGAGTTTAATAAATGTCTCTCGCAAACCAATAATGATTTTCTTAGAGGTTCTTCGATGCTGGGGTTGGCGCAGGATTATGAGAAATCGGCTCTGTTGGCTCAGGCGATAGAAGAGTACGATAAGGTTATCGCGAAATATCCGATAAGCGAACCGGCAGGCGAAGCATATTACAGGAAAGCGAAACTTTTATCCGGACAAGGTAAATATAAAGATACGGAAGCGCTCTGCCGGGAAGCGATAGAAAAATTCCCGGGATCCCAGTATCTCGACGATCTTCATTATGAGTTGGGCTGGGCGTATTGCATGCAGCAGAAATATGATGAAGCGATAAGTGCATTCTTGTGGATAGAGAAAGGGTCGAAGGACGCGGATCTATGCGCAAGCGCCATCTGCCGGATGGGGGATATATATTTTGACAGGAAAGACTATAAGAACGCCACCGAAAATTATGATCTCGTTCTTGACAAGTATCCCGACGGCGTTCAGGCCGATTATGCACAATACCAGGTCGCGAACATATCATTGGCCCTTAATAAGTATGAGCAGGCCATACTTGCCTTTCAGAGCGTACTTAGCAATTACCCCGATACGAAATTGCGCGAAAAGGTATTGGCGCAGCTGGGCACGGCCTATTTTAAAAGAGGGGATTATGAACATGCAGCAGCCGAATTTAAGCAGGCGATAACGGGATTTCCCAGCAGCCGGGCGAGCGACAGGCTGAAGCTGCAGCTGGCGAACTCACTATACAATATTGATAAGTATGCCGATGCCTTGAACATCTTCAGGGATATCGCCAATGGATCCCAGGACAATAATCTGAAAATGTTGGCTGCATATCAGGTCGGATGGTGCTATTACAATATGCGTGAAGAGACAAAGGCGTTGGATGAATTTAACAAATTCCTAAAGGATTATCCGTCATCCGAACTGGCAATAGATGTGAGGTTCTGGTTCGGAGAGTATTATAGCGCAAAGGCCAAATACGACAAGGCGATAGAGTATTATGATTCGATACTGAAAGATTTTCCTTCGAGCTCCATCATCGAGGAAGCGACATATAACCTGGCCGCTGCCCTGGCCGATCAAGGCAAGACCGCCGAGGCCGTAAGCCGTTTTGAAGAGGTGGCGTCCAGATTTCCTGATTCTGACCAGGCTCGCTCCTCTTACAGGCGGATCGCCAATATCAAAAAGGCAACAGGCGATCAGGACTCGGCCATAAAATATTTGAAAAAGGCTTTGACCGGCGAGAATAGCGAATTGAACGCCCAGACGCAATATGAAATTGCGGAATGCGTCGAGGCTAAAGGGGATATCTTTGGGGCGACTGCGGAATATCTCAAGGTGCCATATTTGTATTCTAAGGGGATATTCTGGTCTGTCAGGGCCCAGCTTAGATGCGCGCAGGCGTTTGAACGCCTGGATAAGATGGACGAGGCAAAACGGCTTTATGAAAAGCTCGCGGCCATGGACGTAGAGGAATCGGCGCTGGCCAAAAAGAGGCTCGAATGGATAAAATGGAGAACTGCGAAATAGCGATTGTAGTCCAAAGGTAGATCGGAGGGATTATGTGGGACTTGATACAAAAAGGCGGACCGATGATGTATCTTATAATATTGTCGTCGGTGCTGGCTTTCGGCGTTGTGATCGAACGTATCTATAGTTTAAACAAGGCGCGGATCGACGCGAACAAATTCATGGACGAGATCCTTAACGTCCTGAAACGGAACAAGATAATCGAGGCCATAGAGATGTGCAATAAAACTCCCGGCCCGATAGCTCACATCGTAAAAGCCGGCATTTTGAAGCATGACAGGTCGCGGCCCGAAATAAAAGAGTCTGTCGAAGAGGCGGCGCAGCTTGAGATCCCGAGACTCGAAAAACACCTTCCGATCCTTGCGACTATAGCCCATATAACACCCCTCTTGGGGCTTTTGGGCACAGTCACCGGAATGGTGAAAGCGTTCCAGGTAATACAGCAGAAAGCTCAGCTTATGGTCCCGGTCAATCCGGGAGATCTTGCCGCCGGCATCTGGGAAGCGCTTCTGGCGACGTTGGCCGGGCTTGCGGTTGCTATACCGACGTATGTTGCTTATAATTACCTGGTCAGCCGCGTAGATAACCTGATCTACGATATGGAAAAGAGCGCGACAGATCTCGTTAACCTGCTTTCATCCAGGAGAGACACGTATGAAGTTTAAGAGGCGCCTGAAGGCGGAGAAGGGCCTGTTGGACCTTACGCCGCTTATCAACGTCTTTTTTCTGTTATTCATATTCTTCTTATTCACTTCGAGCTTCATATTTCAGCCCGGCATCAAAGTCAACCTGCCCAAGGCAGTTACGAGCGAAGTGATACAGCAGGAGAATGTCGTAATTATAATTACCAGGGATGATAAGGTCTATTTAAATGACAGAGAAATATCCCAGGATGAACTTGCATCGAATTTGCGTCTTATGGCCAAGGAGAACGTGCCGCTCCTCATAAAGGCGGACAGCAGGGCGTCTCTCGGCCGCATAGTCGGGTTGTGGGACATGTGCAGGAAAGAGGGAGTATCGCAGGTCAATATAGCGACAAATGAATAATATATTTAATTTATTTCGACATCGTGTATTTATAATGGCGCTGGCAGTGTCGCTTGCATGGCACTTATTCTGGTTATCGGCTGTGAAGGTCGTGACAGAACCGGCCAATAGAAAGGCCATAAAATTTTCAAAAGTATCGTTTTTGGGCCCATTTTTAGAAAGAGGAGCGATAAATCTGAAGGTGCAGCCCAAAGAGAGGGCTTTTTTGGAGAAGAGGTACCTGAAGGCGGCAGGAGATTCTATTGGCTATGCGCCTCAGCAGGAAGGAGCAGCTTACAAGTATGAGCCGGACGGCCGCACTCATATCTTGAACGATAGGAGCATGGCAGGCCTTATTGACGAAGCCTTGACTGCTCCGGGCCCGGAACCGGATTACAGCGCTGAATAATTTTTCCATTGTCCCTTGACCCTATAATATAATTATGATAAAATTGAATATATCAAATCTTATTTTCCTATATACATTCTTTTCGGTCATAATTATTCTTATAATATGGGTGGTCGCAGGATATAGAACGATGAAAATATTTTCACCCAAGGAAGTAAGCTATATCTGGAAATGCGCTGTCTGTGCCCATGTTTATGTAGATTCGGTCCATGAAGATATATCGATGTGTCCTTTATGTGGAAGTTACAATAAGAGGGAGGTAGCAAAATGATCACCGAGATCGGCATTACGGCGGGGGATATTTGGCATTATTTAGATGTCCATGGTAAGAGCTCGCTTTCGCAGATAGCGGACGGGATCGATACTGATAGAGACAGGGTCCTCATGAGTATCGGCTGGCTTGCGAGAGAAGGACATGCCGTAGTCGAAAAATCCGGGCATGATTATCAGGTGTATCTTAGGAGATANNGGAGGGTCTTGAGATGGAAGATAAGAAAAGCCCAAGGGATGACGAGCAAGTACCGATAGTAGCGCCTTTGAAAGTCATAACTCAGAAGACAGTGAATAAACGTTTTGGCTGGTGGTCATGCGTTGTTCTTCTTGAAAGCTACGGCCGTAAGCAGGTATGTTTTTATCTCTGGCAGAAGAGAGAAGACGGCGGCTGGAAGAGGAAGCAGAAATTCGCCGTTCATAATCAGGAAGATTGGGAGCTCATCCAAGACGCTGTAAGCGGGATGATAAAGGAGCTTACTTAATTAAAAAGAACCTGCGTATCCGCCTACCTAAAAACAGCAGGGCATAAGGGCCAGTGCCGCACAAATTCGTTATTATTCAGACTACTTGCGTATCCGGGAAAGAAGCAAAAAACATAATAAACGCGCTTCTTAAAAAACGCCTCATTGCCTGCGCAAACATGGTATCCGGCATCGAATCGAAATTCTGGTGGCATGGCAGGATAGATAGAGCAAAAGAGTTTGTCGTTATAATGAAGGCAAAAGACAGAGATTTCAGCGCGATAGAGAAAGAGATAACGCGCTTGCATAGTTACGAAGTGCCGGAGATAATCGCAATACCTATTGTAGCGGGAAGCAAACGTTATTTGAAATGGATCGAGGAAGAAACGCATTAATGGGGCAGTAGCTCAGCTGGGAGAGCACCACGTTCGCAACGTGGGGGTCGCCGGTTCGAACCCGGTCTGCTCCACCATTCTTCTTCGCTGCAGCAGTTAGACTGTAATGAAGCTTCGAAGCAATTGGCGAAGAAGAATGCCGCTACGAAGCTCCATCATGGTTTAAGATTAGTAGCGAAGTAGGGCACTAATTAAGTATGAAAAACTTCATTCTCATAATATTCCTCTTATTTACCTCACTCGCTTTCGCTTCCGACGTTAAGGAGGCGGATCTTGCAGGAAGCTGGTATCCGGGCTCGAAAGCGGAACTACAAGCCATGCTGCAGGGGTACCTCGATAAGGCCAACCCTGGAAAGATAGACGGACAGATCTTCGCGATAATATCGCCTCATGCAGGCTACCAGTTCTCAGCGCCTGTTGCCGCATACGGATTTAAGGCCTCCGAGAGCCGGAATATAAAAACCGTTATAATAATAGGTTTCAGCCATCGTCAATTCTTTGACGGGATATCGGTTTACGCTAAAGGGGCCTGGAGCACGCCTCTTGGTGAAACAGCTATAGACGAATCCCTGGCCGATAAAATAATAGCGTCAAATCCCCGGATACGTTTTGAGCCGGGCCTGTTCAAAGAAGAGAACTCAGTCGAGATGCAGCTCCCGTTCGTGCAGATGGTTTTTAAGAACGCAAAAATAGTCCCGATAGCCTTTGGCACTCAAAGTTATAGTGATGCCGGGATCCTCGCTCAAGCGCTTGCTAAAAACTTGAAAGACAGAACGGATTTCCTGGTAATCGCGTCGACCGATCTTTCTCATTACCATCCTTACGAAGAAGCAAATAGTATCGACAAGCGCCTGATCTTGACGTTGACGATGATGAAGGGTAAAACGCTGTATGATGAAGCAGGTGTCGGCTTGTGCGAGCTATGTGGAGTGATGCCGGTTACAGCGACAATACTAGCGGCTGAGAAATTAGGGTTCGACAAAATAAAAATTTTGAAATACGCAAATTCCGGCGACACGGCCGGAGATAAGACTAAAGTCGTGGGTTACCTGAGCGCTGCGGTGTATAAGGGGCAGGGAGTAGAAAAAAAAGAGGATACGCCAATGTTGAACGATATCCAGAAAAAAAGGTTGCTACAGATAGCAAGAGAGTCCGTTACGAGTTATGTTAAAGACGGCAAACGAAAAAGTTTTACGGAAAAAGACGCTGTTCTTAACCAGGAGCTGGGCGCATTCGTGACGCTGCATGAGAATGGCGAACTTAGAGGATGTATAGGCAACATGGTCGGCCAAGGGCCTTTATATCAGACGGTGGCTGATATGGCTATAGAGGCTGCAACAGGCGATCCGAGATTCCCGACTCTTTCGCCGGATGAATTGAGCAAAATAGATATTGAGATATCGGTGCTATCGCCAATGCGGAAGGTCGCTAGTCCTGAAGAGATAAAAATACCCGGCCATGGCGTATTGGTGAGAAATGCCTCAGGCGGAGGCGTTTATCTACCGCAGGTTGCCATCGAGAGTGGCTGGAATAAAGAAGAATTTATGACAAGCCTTTGCGGCCAGAAGGCGGGTATTGCTCCAGACGCGTGGAAGAAGCCGGGGACAGAGCTGTATGTCTTTACTGCCGATGTTTTCGGGGAAAAGTCCAAATGAGCCGTTTCTTCGTACAGAAAAGCGCGATTAAGGGCAAAAATATCATGGTGGACGGGGAAGAGGCGCATCATATCCTCGATGTGATGCGGTTGAAAGAACTGGACAAGGTCGTAACGTTTGACGGCACAGGCATGGAATATGTCGGGTTCATTAAAGAGATCAAACGTAAAAATCTTGTTATCGAAATAGTAGAGACGAGAACGCCTTCGAATAAAGGATCTTCAAAAGTAACTCTCATCCAGGCCATACCAAAAAAAGACAAGATGGATTACATCGCGGAGAAAGCCACCGAGCTCGGCGTGTTTTCCATCGTTCCTGTCGCAACCAAAAGAACGATCCCCGACTGGGATGAAGCTAAACGCAACGCGAACGTCGAAAGGTGGCGTAAGATCGCGCAGGAGGCGTCGAAGCAGTGCGGCCGGTCCGATATCCCGGAGATCGACGGAATAGTCGATTTTACGGAGAGCGTACGGGGAGCCAATAAATATGATCTGGCGCTGATAGCGGCCTTGAGCGATGAAGCCGTGCCGATAAAAGATATCTTGAGGGATTTTAAAGGAGGCAGGGTCGCCATAGCCATCGGGCCGGAAGGCGATTTTACGCCGGATGAAATTAAGCTTGCCCGCGAATCAGGTTTTAAGCTGGTAAGCCTCGGCCCCAGAGTTTTAAAGAGCGATACCGCGGGTCTCGCGATGTTGGCTATATTAAATTATGAATTTACAAAGTAACGGCGAGAAGAGATTTTTTATCCACACGCTCGGCTGCAAGGTCAATCAGTACGAATCGCAGGCGATAAGGGAGATATTGTTAAAGGCCGGTTTTATTGAGTGTATCTCGAAAGAGATGGCAGATATCTATGTCGTCAATACCTGCACTGTAACCGAAAAGGTGGATAAAGAGTCTCGGCACTGGATCGGCCTTTTCCATAAGACTAATCCGAATGCAAAGATAGTAGTGACCGGCTGTTATGCCCAGCAAAATACCGAGGACATCGCTTTCCTGCCCGGCATCGCGCACATAATAAAAAATCAGGACAAATCGCGCATAGCGGACATAATCGGCGGCGCGCAAACGGAAAAACAAGAGCCTCTTTTCATAACCGATTTCAAGAACCACACAAGGGCATTTGTCAAGATACAGGATGGATGCGATAATCATTGTTCTTATTGTAAGGTGCCGCTTGTAAGATCCATCCTCTCCTCCAAGCCGATAGATATTATCGTTTCAGAGGTCGAAGGGCTGATCGCCAAAGGTTTTAAAGAGATAGTGCTTGCAGGCATATGCCTGGGAGCTTGGGGCAAAGATCTTATCTCTTCGCAGATAGCCATAGGCGCAGGCATGCCTTCGGCTGATCTGGTTGATGTGCTCAAAGCCCTTGACAAGATATCCGGTGATTTCAGGTTACGTTTGAGCTCTATAGAGCCGAAATATGTCACCGATGAGCTGATAGATTTTATAGCCGCTCACAAAAGAATATGCAGGCATCTGCACATTCCTCTGCAATCAGGGGATGACGAGATATTAAGGAAGATGAACAGGCGTTATACAGCCAAAGATTACAAAGCGCTGGTCGATAAAATAAGGGCCGGTATAAGTGACGCGGCTATAACTACGGATATTATGGTGGGTTTTCCGGGCGAGAAAGATGAGAATTTTATGAATACGGTAAAGTTCGTAAAAGAGATCGTTCCGTCGAGGGCTCATATATTCACATTTTCGGCAAGAAGCGGCACGTCGGCATGTTCCATGCCGTCGGATCTAAGCCAGGCGACCCTCAAGAAGCGATATTATGAATTGCGGTCCGCTGCTTTAGGCGCGTCTTATTTATACAGAAAACAGTTTGTGGGCGAAGAACTGAATATATTGGTAGAGACGAAAAGGGATAAGAATTCAGGGCGCCTTACCGGGTATTCGGATAATTATATAAAGGTGCTTTTTGACGGGCCGGATACGCTGATGGGGAAGATAGCCCCGGTGCGGATAGAAGACATGAATCTTGTATATACTCAGGGGGTTTATGAACAATCCTAAAGGCGCGAGCATAGTAATTGTCGTGTGGAACCAGATAGGGTATGCGAAGCTTACGGTCGATTTTTTGCTGAAGAATACTCCACCGACATCGTTTGAGCTCGTTGTTGTCGACAATGGCTCAAGGCCGAACGTGAAGGCATATTTCGATTCGATCCGCGATAAGGCAGATGTAAATTATATAAGAAATGAAGAAAATCTCGGGCCTATACGGGGGATAAACCAGGGGATCAAGGCGGCGAAGTATAGTTATGTAGCCGTGATCCATACCGATGTCCTTATATTGGAAAGCGGCTGGATGGAAAAGATAATTTCCGTGATGGAGAACGATCCGAAGATCGGGATCGCCGGCCTTGCGGGGAGAAAAGAGATATATAATACCGGCTGCGTGAACGAGGAGAGCCTTAAACACAGCCTTCAGGATGATGATCTTAACGAACCGATGACAGAAGATGTGGCCGAGGTGGCGGTCCTGGATGGCCTGTGCTTTGTGCTGAGGCGCGAGCTTATAGATAAAATAGGCGGGCTGGATGAGACCTACGGGTATATGCACTGCTATGACCTTGATGTCTCTATGCAGAGCGCTGAGGCAGGCTTTAAGAATGTCGTCGTTAAAGTACCGGCGCTCCATCTGGCGAACGGCGGCATGACGCGAAAGACGCGCGCATACAAAAGAATAGTCAAAGACGACTATGGCCTCCTGAAACAGAACTGTAAAATATTCAGCCGCAAGTGGCGGAACATGCTGCCGCGGAAGGTGGCGTAAAATTTTTTGCATCTCGTGATAAAATGTGCTGTGTCGAGTGGTT